>JAZNHY010000213.1:0-3734 GCA_045577235.1 Lachnospiraceae bacterium | reverse complement strand
ATGGCTGTGTCGTACAATACGACCAGGATGATCTGATCCCGTATACCCTTTTTCGATGGCTTTGGTGCCGCCAGAAAGCATTCCAGAGCAGCTTTATCTTCAATTATCTCCCTTATCTTTGATGGCACCGTCATATATGGTACATCTGCGATATTCAGGTAGATCTGTGTAAGGACCGTTTTTCGGGATGCCGCGTACCGCATATATGCCATTATTACAGCAAGCCGATGGTTAACTGTTCTCGGCTTGCAGCCTGTTTCTGTGAGATAGATTCTGTAATCAAGCAGGAAATCATATGTCAGATCCTTAAAGCGGAAATCTGCCATGGAGACAGAAAGGATATCCGTCAGATATCTGCGAAAGATCGTCAGCCCGTCTTCGTATGATTTTGCTGTCTTAGGGCTGTCCCGGTGCTGTGTCGGAAGATACACATGCAGATAATCCCAGGTCATTGAGAAAAAGCGGTCTTCATTTAAAACCTTATTCATCTGCGCCGCACCTCCGGGAGGACATCTGAGGATGTTTTATCTTTCCTTTTTAGAATGCGGAATGCGTCGCTGACCATGTGATAATAGTAAAACGTCTCCTGCGGATCTGTGTGGCCAAGATACTTGCTCAGGTAGGGAAGCATAACATCAAGGTCCATGCCCCCTTCGATCCACATGTTGATCCTGTTGACGACAAAAGTGTGTCGGAAGCAGTGCGGAGTCGGCTTTTTATCACAGTTCTTCGATGATGCTGTCTCTGCCCAGAAAGCGCTGAACCTCTTGTCTATCTGGCTCTTGCCAACATGTTTGTCAGGAAAACGCCCGGGGAAAAACCATCTCGGAGTATATCCAAGTGCCCGGCAGAGATACCGGTAATACGAATCTGCCATTTTCCTTAAATCCTCGGGTAGATAAACAAGACGGTCTTTCTGGTTTTTTCCATCACGCACTGTGATGATCCCCGCAGCCAGATCAACATCCTTCGTTTCCAGCGCACAGGCTTCGTTATTCCTCATCCCACAGCAATAATACAGCCGGAATATCAGGGGGTATTCTTTCGCCATCCGAAAATCTGCCGGACTGATCGAATTGGGCACATAGCTGTCGATCACTTTGAAAACGTCCCTGATCTCTTCATGGCTGAAGATATGGACTTTATTGTGAGCTTTTCCAACTTTGAGAAGAGGGACATATGCCGGGATCCCAAGCGTATTCATATATACTGCCAGCATCTTTGCAGCGCTGACACGCCTGCAGTGGCCTGCTTTTCCCTCTCCGGGTTTTGCCCGGAGCCATTCGTCCAGCATTTCAAAAGACATGCATGGATCTGAATACTTTTTTTCATTCCAGTAGGCGTCCAGACGGAAAAGCTCATACGCTTCAGAATTGTAAATGAAACCGAGGCTTCTTTTTTCAGCGATGAATCCTTCAATATACGGGGAAAGGACGCTGGTGTATGCATAATTCCTGATCTCAGTCATACAGACACCTCCCCTCCGGCATGATCCCGGCATCTTCCATGGAGACTGGGCACATCCGCATTCGTTTTTCATCAAGATGGAGATAGTGGTGAAGAGAAGTCGTATCGCTGTGGCCAAGCAGGTCGGCGATCGTCTGACGGCCGGTATTGCCCCTGAGCCTCTTTGTTGCAAATGTTCTTCGCGTGATATGGTAGCCAGCGCCTTTTTGAGAGGGGACTGTCTTATATAATGCGCGGAGACAGACACCCCTCTGGACACTGTCATAAGGTGCCCTGTCCTTAATGAAGACATTTGGGCTTTCAGATGCGTGTCTTCCGAACTTTAAATAACGGTATATGGCGTTGCCGACTTCAACCGGCATCGGGACTTCGATCTCCCGGTCCGTCTTATCCTGAATGATCCGGATCGACTGCCTGTCCCAGTTTATATCAGAAAGCTTCATGTTTATGACATCACCAGCCCTGAGCCCCATGCGCAGGCCTGTCAGAAGGATGGCGTTGTCGCGGAGATCCAAAGGAGAAACTGCATCTTTTCCGGCATTTATGATCGCAGTTTCATCCTGCTCTCCAAGTACTGTTATGATGCGTTCTTTAGGAGCTGATTTTGCATACAGGGACAGATGGATGCCGTAAGGAACGATGCCTTTTCTTTCCAGATATTCAAGGAACTTTCGTATCCTGACATTGTAGGCATTCTTTCCTTCCTCTGTCTGATGAAGGTCATTCTGATTAAACGTTTTTACCGCGGCTGCAGTCAGTTCCGAGAAGGATACCAGACCGGCAGAAACAAGATACTCGCAGAACCTTGTAACAGATGATCTGAACATACAGACGGTAGACTGCTCCCAGCCTTCCTTTTGCTTTTGCTCAATAAACAGCTCTATCTCAAGCCTGCACCACGCGGGAAGGCTCTCATATTTTAATCCCTTTGACCTGCAGACGGCCTGCGGGATCACTGCGTTCTGTTCAAGAAACAGATCAAAAAGGAAAAGAGTGCGTTTTGATTGTTTCCATCCGGTATGCTGCCATTTATTCCTTGCACATTCAGTCCAGACATCCGCGATCACATGGTGATACCCGAAGCCGTGCATCTGAAGGAACAGCAACAGGTTGTAAAGAGTAAACCTGGAGTTTTTCATAGGCGATTTACTATATCCGAAGGACTGAAGCTCTTCCAGAAAGCCTGGTATAAGGCATGCGTACTCATCTGCAGGGAATTCAAGACTTTCAGAACGAACCGCTTCAACCCTGTCCTGCTGTTCTGCAGATAGATCAGAAAAGCGCAGGATATGATCTGTCATCCGGAAGTATGGATACCACCCAAGGCCGAATGGGCAGAGCCCCTGCTTTGCCATCACATGAAGGAAATCGCCAATAATGTAAGTGTACCTTGCGTCCGAGTTGTGTGAACGATGCTGGTCCCGGTCGCAGTATTCTTTCAAAACAGAAAATGTAATCTGTGAAATATCAGAAATACCTGAGATCTGGATACCATACAGGAACCGTGCAGCTGCATTTGTGATAGAAGCCTGATATTTTTTATCTCCTGCTTTATCCTGCAGAGATAAAGAGAAGTCATTAAGTAACCCCAGCCAGTATCCACTTAACTGTGTGCAATACTGTATCGCATATGGAAATGCATGGATCGGCTGCACGCTTCCATACTGATAGAAATCCAACAGTCTGCTAAGCGTGATTTCATAGCCTTTAACAAGCGGTGCATTCCCAGCGCACCACTGTGTGGCAGCAACTGGCGAGAAACAAATCCTGTTTTGGAGCAGGTATTCCCGGAACAAAGTAAGCGCTCTTATTGCCGCATGATAAGCAGTAGACTTGGCACCGTTCCTGGCTATGTACTCTACAACGTTCCGGCTGTTCCTGTGATAGTCCCGCAGCCACTCTTTTTCTGGCGAGAGATAATCCGGTAGTGGAGTTTCGTAAAACAACTTGTTCCTTGGTCTGGCCATAATCGCCACCTCCTTATATTTGATGGCTTGATTATGTCAGATGGATGGGTATTTATGCGCATCTTTTTGCTGTGGAGGCAGTTTTTATGCGGCCTTCCGGCAAAAGATGCGGATAAGTAATTCCTGCGGATAAACAAAATTATGCGAACATTCGCATAATTCTGTGAACGCATTATACGCAGCTATTCAATAGGAAGGGCCAACTGGCTGTTTGCGGATACAATTGATGGTGCGAAAGTGAATGCCATCATGTATTCCATCGTAGAAACTGCAAAAGCAAACCATGCAAATGTGCAGTAT
>JAZNHY010000212.1:0-3739 GCA_045577235.1 Lachnospiraceae bacterium | reverse complement strand
TCCCGCTTCGAATCGTTAGCAGCAAACATGCTGCGCAGTTCTTTATAAGTGAACCTAGGTGTATTTTGCTCCGGCATAGTTAAACCTCCCTTACTATTAAATCTATCCAACACTTCTGTAACCAATTTATATCTGTGTCAGGTCGCATATCATGATGTATTCTTCTTCACTTTCCTTAAAAGTCCGAAAACCCAGTTTTTCATACATCCTTACTGCATAATTTTCTTTTTGCACCGAAAGAGATGCTCTTTTATAGCCTTTACTTTTGAGGATCTGCAACATCTCCTGCATCAAATGTGTACCAATGCCCTGGCCACGGTATTCTTTGTAAAGAGAAATGGCAAATGACGGCGTTTCATCATCCACATGCCCATAGTCATGCATGATACGCGTCCACACTGCACCAACAATTTTCCCATCCACTTCCGCTGTCAGCGCGAAATCTGCTTTCCCTCTACCGAACGCATATAAATAGACCATCAGCTCTTCCCGGTTGATGATGCTTTTCTCCGGTGGTTCTTCCCCTTCCGGAACAAAGATGGCTTCGTAGAGAAACTCTTTCAGTATTTCTTTTTCGCTGTCCTTCAGCGGACGGATGATAACGTCTTCCATTTTTACAAAAAGGGACGAAAGAAATGTTTCGTCCCTGTGTGATTACCGCAATTTTTTTGATTAAGCCTTTGTCAAGTATCTTTCCTTAAGCATTTCCTGCTCTTCATCGGTCACTCTCAGTCCTTCCACAAGGTAATTATGGAAATCACCATAGAGTTCCTCTATTTTTGCCATGGAAGTCTTCAGATATGCTTCCTCTGCACCAAACAAAGACGTAAGCGCACGCTCCTGCTCATCAGTAAGCGTTCCTTCTCTCTTGCGGATCCCGTCTTTGATCCTGTCGACATCCTCTTTTATATATTGGTTCGTCAGGACATAGTCTGCCATGATGCTCTCATCATCAATGTCAAACATCTTTTGGAAGAGGAAAGCTGCAAAACCAGTGCGGTCTTTTCCTGCTGTGCAGTGCCACATGACCTTTTCGTATCCACCGTCGATCACATGACGCATAAATGCCGCATACTGAGAACGGGAATAATCGCTCTCAACAAACCGTGCATATACTCTGCTCATAGAGGCGATTGCGTCTTCCACCGTTGCAAAGGATGGCCCTCTGGTGGCCGCCTCATCCGTTTTCTTTTCCCGGCTCACTCCTCTTGCCATAGTATCCAGGATCGGAATATGAATATTTGTCACTCCCTCCAGATCCGGATCCGGCTGCTCAATGATCTCCTGCTCGGAGCGGAAATCCACGATCAGATCTACACTTTTTGCAATCTGCTCCTTGTCTTTTTCTGTTGCATCAATCAGCCGGCTGCCGCGAAAAAGCATACCTGGCTTTATGACTCTTCCATCTTTTGTTTTCATCCCGCCCAAATCGCGGATATTCATTATGCCTTCAAATGGAATAATCGTACTTACCATCGTTCCCAGTCCTTTCAGATAATCTTTGCAATCTCATCCAGCTCTTTTCTTGGACGGAATGCCGGTTCCTGATCTCTGTATCCTACAGCAATAACCGCTGCAATTTCTTCATCCTCAGGAATGGAAAAAGCTTCTCTTAAAGCTTCCGAATTACGGATTCCCATGATCAGTGTATCCAGACCCATATCCGCTGCCTTTAATACCAGATAAGCGTTCTGCAGGCCAAGATCATATGCGCCCCACTCATCTCCCAGTTCATTAGCAGGGTTGCCTTCGCGGAATCCTGCAATTCCTTTTACAAACGTGGTTACGATCAACGCTGCGCCTTTTGCATTGTTGAGATTAAACTCCGGCAGTCCC
Organism: Lachnospiraceae bacterium; assembly: GCA_045577235.1. Classification (GTDB taxonomy): domain Bacteria; phylum Bacillota; class Clostridia; order Lachnospirales; family Lachnospiraceae; genus RGIG5612. The sequence continues at coordinate 1,903 of JAZNHY010000212.1, read as the reverse complement.
AGTTCACCAATTCTCTTGATTTCTTCTTCTGTTACTGCGCAATAATATCTTCCGGTCTGCGAGTTAGCCCATGTCGGCGCAAGTTGTGCAGCCTTCAGGATCTCCTCGATCTGCTCTTTTGTCACTTTCTTTTCAGTATTGTATTTGCGTACGCTTCTTCTTACCTTAATTAATTCATTAAACTCCATAATACCCTCCTTACCTACTAACTACCTAGGTATTATACTACAGGAATCCACTCTTGTGTATTCCTTATGCAATATCATTCGGAAGGCCGTTCGGTTCGTTTTTCTTAATAAACTTTCTTATCACAATGAAAAATATAACTGAAAAGCTTATCGCGGCTGTCGCCCAGGTGATCGGATAGACTGCAGCTAAAGACTGCATTGTATGAATCGTTTTAGAAAAGAAGGACAACAGTCCAATCCGGACAACACATAGATTTATAATGATCACAACCATTGAGGTGATGGAATAGCCCAGGGAACGGATTGCCCCGCCAAATACTTCGATAGCCGGATAGATCCAATAAAACGGGAAGGAAACCATAGCAAGACTGATGGCATTTGCTATAACATCCGGATCTTTCATAAACCAGCGGAAGACCACATTCGGGAAAAGCAGGATCAGTCCAGCTACAACGATCGTAATACCGGCTCCCAGGCAAAGCATGATAATACTTCCTTTACGGATCCTTCTGTAATTTCCTGCTCCCATATTCTGTCCGGCAAATGTCGTGGACGCCTGCCCCACAGCAAGGATCGAAAGGAAGATCAGATTCTCCACTTTATAGTATGTCGCAAAAGCAGCGACCGCTGTTTCTCCAAAATCATTGATAAAGTATTGCACAAACACGTTGGAAATGGTGATGATGATCGTCTGAATTCCAGCAGGCAGACCGATACGCAGGACACCTTTTAAAAGAGTTCCGTCGATCCCCAATTTACGAAAAGAAAAGCGAATCGTTCGGCCTTTCCTGGATGCAAAGATTCCGATCATCAACGCAGAAAGACTCTGTGTCAGTGTAGTTGCAATCGCTACACCTGCCACGCCCATTTTAACGACTACAATAAAGAAAGCGTCAAAGACAACATTCAAAAGCCCGCAGATCACCAGCACTTTAAAAGGTGTGGAAGAATCTCCTTCTGCACGAAGTCCTCCGGAGACGATGTTATAAAAGAAAAGCATCGGAAGCGAGATCAGATAGATGCGGATATACAGGATTGCCTGAGGCATCACCGTTTCTGGTGTATTCAGAAGTCGAAGAATGCCGGGCGAAAAAAGGATGCCTACAGCCATCAGGACAATGCCTCCGATGATGCCCAGCGTGACTGATGTATGGATCGTTTTTTCGGCTCTTTTCAGGTCTCCGCCGCCAATTGCTCTGGCAGCAACAACGGTGGTCCCCACAGCAATGCCCGTAAACAGACCGATCGTACAGTTGATCAAAGTCGCTGATGCACCAACGGCAGCAGCAGCTGTCTTATCCAGAAAGTTGCCGACAAAAATAAAGTCGACCGTATTATACAGCTGTTGAAAAATACTCCCTCCGATCAGCGGAAGGATAAACAAAACCAGCGGCCCGAAAATCGGGCCGTTGGTCATATCAATAGTTTTTGTCTTTTTTCTCATTTTATAGCCAGGCCTTTCTGTCAACTCTTATCTGGTATGTTTTCAGACCTTACTTACAAAAAGACATCTGATCGCATTCAGTACAGCAAGAATCATAACGCCGACGTCAGCGATAATTGCAACCCACATGTTTGCAATACCGAGGGCTGCCAGTATCAAACAGATCACTTTGACGCCAATTGCAAACACGATGTTCTGTTTTACTATGCCAAGGCATTTTCTTGAAATCTTGATTGCTTTTGGAATCTTGATCGGATCATCATCCATCAGT
>JAZNHY010000211.1:0-3131 GCA_045577235.1 Lachnospiraceae bacterium | reverse complement strand
CGTTAACTCCTAAAAGCGTTTTCGGGATCACATCCACATAACCCATAGTCGGATTGGCAATCTCTATCCCGCAGAACTCTTTATTCCGAAGCATCAACTCGGAAATGATATTTGCATCAGAGAACACGATTTCTGCTTTCGTTTTGGCAATGTCTGATTTATCTTCGATCATACCCAGATAATTCGATAAGAACTGGGCGATCCCCTTCTCCTGCGACGGGAACGTTTTGACTGTAAAGATCGTTCCGTCCGGTTTGCCGCTGGCATTATAGATACCGCTGATGCTGTACCATGCTTTCGCACGGGCAACCTCAACCTCCTCTTTCACGTTGCTGCAATCCGTTTTCAGAAGCTGTGATACTTCTTCTGCGAATGACAGCGTCGCATCAAAGCCGATCGGCGGTACCTCGCACACATAATATGGCATGTTCAGATTCTGCTGCAGCCACTTTGCCCCGGAAAGTCCCATCTCCGGATACAAAACAATATTCAGATCTGCCTCCGGGATCTTTTTCATCTCCTCCAGCGAGCAGCCTGCGCACAGGATCGTGTTGACATCGATGCCGCATAAAGAAAGGATGCGGCGGATCTCTTCCATATCGCCCAATGCATATTTCTGCCAGATGGAGATGCCAAGGATGTTCACCGTAGGCTTACGCGATGCATCCGCACCCTTTTTCACAGCATCTCCCCACAGACGGTCGCCTGCCTGACGGAATATTTCCAAAATAGCGGTGTCGCATCCATCATAATACTCGGTAGAAAAGCCCGGTGACTCCAGCACAATGGCCGGAATATCCGGAAAGATCTCGCGACAAATCTCACGCGGATCGTCGCCTATCAGCGATGCACCAGGCGCATTCACTACAGTGATCAGGTCACAAGGCACATGCTCCTTAATATAACGCAGGCCGTCCGTAACTTTCTCCAGTGTTCCATATACATAATCATGTCCGTCCAGCCAGGTGCAAGGCACACGCGGCTGGCGGAAAAACCATTCATTCAGAAAATCAAAGCGAACCTCAACCGGTTCTTCGCCCTCTTCCACCGGAAGATACAGCGCCGGCCTTGGCATCAGGAACTGGGATGTCGTGCTGTGGTAAAACTTGCAGCCCATCGGTCCGTTCAAAAGGATCACGGAATTCTTGATTCCCTCCATGGTAAAGATCATGCCGGAGATTCCGTCAGGGGTGATACTCCGGATCTCATTATCGGAAGTATTTTTCGAACAATGCTCTGTCATTTTCCCACTCCCCTTTCCGTTTTGTCTGCATTAACCGGATCCACCGCTCCATGATCAGCACGGCCGACATCACGCCCAGGTCCGGGATCATCGGAAGCGCATCCGCAATGGCATCATCATCGGCTGCATTCGATGTATAAGCTGATAAGATAATGTCCGGTTTCAATTCTTTGATCAGCGCCCTGGTGCGGCTGGCATCCAGCACTTCCTCCACTGCCTCAACTCTCTCCGGATGCTTTGAAATGTTAAGCGGCGTCCGCAGATAATTATATACACCAATATGCGCAAAGGATAATCCTGCCTCAAAGGCCGTATCCAAAAGCCAGTCGATATTGGTATTGATGGTAGTCAGGAAGATCCGTTTCCCTTCCAGATGCTCTCTAAGGAATGCAACCCGTTCCTCGTAGGTTTTCCGCTCGGCAGCGATCAGTTTCTCTGCCTCCGCTTCTTTTCCGAAGAAACGGCCGATCGCCATCAGCCAGTTTCTGGTTGCTTCAAAGCCAATAGGAAGCGGCTCCTCCAGGAAGACGCAGCCAAACTCTTTGATCAGATATTCTTTTAACTGGTGAGCGTCTGCAGATTCAGCTGCCAGGATATTAAGCCCTGCCCTGCAAAGCCCCTTCACTTCCTCTACCGTCGCATCTCCTAAAAACCGGCAGTTGACCCGAATACCCATCGCATTCAAAAGCCTTTCCATTACCGCGTAATTAGAGCCTTTGTTCGTAGCGATTCCGGTCTCGCCGATAATATTGACACAGTTCTCTTCTTTCGGAACATTGCGGTCTGCTAAACGGCTTACCAGAATCTCCTGCGCCATCCTCAGGCCTTCCATGTAATCGCCGTTCATATCCCCATCCGCTGTGATCGCAATGACCGGGATGTCCTCGGTTGACATCTCCTCCACTGCTTTCAGATCATCGCCGATGATGCCTGCCACACAGGTACTGACTACAATGACAGCTCCAGGCTTCTGTTCCATAGCCTTTTTCACAGCATCTTTCAGCAGATCCATTCCGCCGAACACTGCCTCAGAATGACTGATGTCCGTGCTGACAAAGTTCGGACTGATAGATGATGGAAGCAGCACGCCGCGGTTAAAGATGTTCCGCTTGCCCGGGGAACTGATCGTCTGCATCGTATAGAATGCGCAGGCCTTTGGTCCGTGTGCGATCACAATGGCATCGGTCAGATGCACCGCAAAAGAAGCTGCCCCGTTGAATGCGCAGCCATATAACGGTCTGCGGTTGACATAGGACTTTTGCGTCTCCCCAACATTTGTCTCACATGGCAGGACATCATCTTTGGATCCGTCAGCAGCTCCGCCCGCTTCTGACACAGCCGCCGCGTCACTTCTCTTTTCTGCTTTGCCCAGCACGATACGCTCATGATCTTCATCAGACAGCGGATTTGCCGGATACAAAGTCATCCCATTAATCAGCATATCCGCCAGCACGTTGAAAACTTTCTTTTCTTTTTCCGCACCATCCAGTTCCATTACAGTACGGTTTGTCTCTTCTGCACGGGCAAAGGCATCGCTCCGTGGGACTTTTACCAGAACCGGAAGTCCGACTGCCTCTGCAAACCGACGCACTCTTGCGTCCTCATCTTCCAGCTTCCGCTCGTTGTAGATGATGCCGGCGATCCGTTTGTATTTATCGCCGTCAAAATTCCGGATGCCGCGCAGGATATTGTTGGCCGCATAAAGGGCCATATATTCCCCGCTGGTTACCAGGAATACGGCGTCTGCGTATTCTCTTCGCACAGGAACAGCAAAACCGCCGCAGACGACATCGCCAAGCACGTCATAGAGGACGCGGTCATATTGTTCCAGAATGTGATGTTTTCCAAGGAATTCAAATGCGGAGATGATGCCGCGGCCGGCACAGCC
>JAZNHY010000210.1:0-2971 GCA_045577235.1 Lachnospiraceae bacterium | reverse complement strand
GTCTTTGACATGTTTCTGAATATCATCCATCATGCCGACCACACGGATATTTGCACCGCCGTGGCGCGGTCCTTTCAGAGAAGCAAGAGAAGCGCTCATTGCGGAATAGGTATCGGTCAATGTGGATGTGACGACACGGTTGGTAAAGGTGGAGTTATTACCACCACCATGATCAGCGTGAAGGACCAGGCAAAGGTCTAATACACGTGCTTCAAATTTAGTAAACTTACTGTCATCACGAAGCAGATGAAGGATGGTCTCTGCTGTTCCCATGGAAGGATCTGGCTGGTGGATGACCAGGCTTTCGCCCTCTTTATAATGCTCATAGGCATGATAGCCGTAAACTGCCAGAAGCGGTGTAATGGAAATCAGCTGGATGCACTGCCGCAGTACGTTATCGACAGAAACATCGTCTGCATGATTGTCATAGGAATACAGTGTCAGAATGCTTCTGGAAAGTGTATTCATCATATCCTTGCTTGGAGCCTTCATAATGACATCGCGGACAAAGTTTGTCGGAAGTGTACGATAGGAAGAAAGGGTTTTGCTGAATTGATTTAATTCTTTCACAGTCGGCAGCTTGCCGAAGATCAGAAGGTAAGCAGTTTCTTCAAATCCGAAGCGTCTCTCTTTTGTAAAAGATGCCACCAGATCTTCCAGGTTATAGCCGCGGTAATAAAGCTTGCCAGGGCAAGGAACCAGTTCGTCATCATCGATCGTATAGGATTTAACTTCTGCGATCTCTGTCAGTCCGGTCAGAACCCCTCGGCCGCTGATGTCACGCAGTCCGCGTTTGACGTTGTATCTCAGATAGAGAGTCGGGTCGATCTGATTGTTCGCCTGGACGATGTCCGCCATCTTTTTGATTTCCGGTGTGTTATCGGAAAACTCATATTTCTTTTCGTTTTCTTTTTTTGCAGCTGCCATTTTTACCTGCTTTCTTCCTGATATTATCAGGCGGATATAATTAATTTCTTATACTAAATGATTGGATTTTTTTTGTCAAACAGATATAATGAATCAATCATGAAACGGATGAATGCTGTATTTCCAATCACATGCATCCTTCTTGCGGCAGCAGGGGCGAGCGGCCTTGTCATGGACTTTATGCTGGCGGTGGAAAAGATGAAGGATATTGACTGCCCGAAATTTCTGGCAGTGCTTATCATTGTCATGGGACTTGCCTGGTCAGTCGCCGCGATCATCACGGGAATCAACGGATTTGCAGAAGCAAAACGGGTGATCCGTCTACAGCGGAGAAGAGCTCCGGCAGCAAGAAACAGTGCCAAACTGAATGGCCGTCAGCTGGCTGTGCGTGCCATTCTGATCATCGCTATCTGTGCAGTGGAGATCATTTTTGCACTGCTGACCGGATTAAAGACCGGACAGCTTTTATACTTTGTGATAGCAGGGCTCATCATCCCTTATCTTTTTATGATCAGCGGGAAGGCAAATATCGCATAGTTTGCCTGCATTCTTCTGAAAAAAACCAATATTTACAATTGAGAGAGTACTTTAAATATGCTATATTAACTATGTATGGATTTATTTGAGTATGCGCATCAGAATAAGCTGAAAGAAGAGGCTCCGTTAGCCTCCCGCATCCGCCCGCGGACCCTGGAAGAGTTCGTGGGTCAGACGCATATTCTGTCCAAGGGAAGCCAGCTGTACCGGTCCATTCAGGCTGATAAATTATCGTCTGTTATTTTTTACGGACCGAGCGGAACAGGGAAGACAACACTTGCCCGCGTGATAGCCAACACGACCAGTGCAGACTTCCGCCAGTTGAATGCAACAGTGGCCGGAAAGAAAGATATGGTGGATGTGGTAGAGCAGGCAAAAGTGACGCGCGGAGCATATGGCCGCAAGACGATCCTGTTTATCGATGAGATCCACCGTTTTAACAAAGCACAGCAGGATTATCTGCTTCCGTTCGTAGAAGATGGAACGGTGATCCTGATCGGGGCCACGACAGAAAATCCGTACTTTGAGGTGAACAGCGCTCTGATCAGCCGCTCCATGATCTTTGAATTAAAACCTCTGGAATCATCCGAGATCAGGCAGATCGTCCAGACGGCACTCACAGATTCAGAGAGGGGCATGGGCATGTACCATGCATCTATCGATGAAGATGCATTGGATTTTATCAGTGATTTTGCTGGCGGAGATGCCCGGGTCGCATTAAACGCGATAGAGCTGGCTGTTCTGACAACGGAACCTGAGGATGGAAAGATCCATATCACTTCTGCAATTCTGGAACAGTGTGTCCAGCGGAAGAATGTCCGTTACGATAAAAACGGAGACAATCATTATGATACGATCTCCGCATTTATAAAAAGTATGCGGGGAAGCGACCCGGATGCAGCCATCTACTATCTGGCAAAAATGTTATACGCCGGAGAAGATGTGAACTTTATTGCCAGAAGAATTATGATCTGTGCTGCAGAAGATGTAGGCTGTGCGGACCCGAGAGCCCTGCAGGTTGCAGTCGCTGCACAGCAGGCAGTGCATGTGATCGGTATGCCGGAGGCAAGGATCATTCTGGCAGAGGCCGTTCTGTATGTTGCAGGTGCACCAAAGAGCAATTCCGCGGTGATGGCTATTGACAAAGCAATGGAAGTGGTGCGGACCACAAATGTGAAAACGGTACCGCCGCATCTGCAGGACGCACATTATGACGGCGCCGGAAAACTGGGACACGGAGAAGGCTACCTCTATGCACATGATTTTCCGGAACATTATGTAAAACAGCAGTACCTTCCGGATGAACTGTTAGGCGAGACCTTCTATGAGCCGGGTACGCTGGGCTACGAGAAAACAATGAAGGAAAGACTGGACAGACTGAGGAACCGGGATCATTAACAGAGAATGAACGATATACTGGAAAAAGCCCTTCAGCTGGGTCAGAACAAAAAAATAGCGACAGAGGAATATCTGGTTGCCACCGGAGAAAAGGAAGCAGCTTCTTTTT
>JAZNHY010000209.1:0-11268 GCA_045577235.1 Lachnospiraceae bacterium | reverse complement strand
ATATTTGAAATCTTAAAGGATGATCATCCTTTTCTTGGCGTTATCAAGACACGCTATGAGGCCCCGTTTCTTAGATTGGTCCGCCATTTCCCAACAATTTCCTTTTATCAGGTTACAAAAGAGAATCGTGACACTCTTTTTGCTCAGCTGGCACCGGTCATACGCAGCTGGAGTATTAAGTAATTGCGTTGCAATTTTCACATCCGCGAAATGAATGCCAATATTGAATAAGAACCTAAAAAACGCTTACATTTCCAGACACTCTTTGATATAATATGTGTGAATAAAAGGCAATTCTGAGGAAAGAGGGGTATTTGTGTTTCAGGTAGGTGACTTAATAGTTTACGGCAACACGGGAGTATGTAGAGTAGAAAAGATAGGACGACCGGATCTGGCCGGAGTGCCGGAGGGTGTTGATTACTACACGCTGTCTCCATATTACTCGCAGAATAGTAAGATCTTTACGCCTTGCGATAATGAAAAAGTAGTCATGCGTCCTGTAATTTCTAAAAAAGAAGCACGAAAATTAGTCAGAGAGATTCCGTCGATCCAGCTGTTGATCATCACGGATGAAAAAAAAAGAGAGGAATGCTATAAAGAAACCATGCGCACCTGCGACTGCAGAGAATTCGTCAGTATTATTAAGACAATCTACACCAGAAAGCAGGAACGTCTGGCAGAGGGAAAGAAAGTAACTGCCAGTGATGAAAAATATTTCAGCATGGCAGAAGAAAAGTTATATGGTGAGCTTGCAATTGCTCTGGAAATGGAAAAAAACAAAGTTAAAGAATATATTAAAGAAAAAGTTGAGGGATAATCAGAATAACATGCATTCAGCAAAGTCCGTCCCAGGCAGAGGACGGACTTTTTGTTGGAATCGGAATCTTAGCGTGATAGAATTATAAAAATTGAAATAGGGATAAGAGATATTATGAGTAAAGAAGTGGCGACTGAAAGTGTGCAATACAGTAAAACAAGACTGAACCTGATCCTGGCGGCTTTGGTAGTTTATTCAGTCGTGCAGGGATTCGGTATGTTCAAGCTGATCCCAATGCAGGATGCCATTATGAACTACTTTCAGATCGGCGAGGGCGCTTATGGGTATCTGACTACAGCGAATAACTGGCTTTTGATCATTGCGACCGTGCCGATGGGTTTTGTTATGCGGAAGTATTCCTGCCGATGGACATTTCCTATTGGTTATCTTATGGCCACCGCAGGCCTTATTCTCCAGCTCTTAACCCATAATTATGTGTTCTTTGTGATTGGCAGGGTGCTCGAAGGCGGCGGTATCGGATTTGTCACATTGGCTGCACATAGTCTGATATTAAATCTGGTCCCGGATAACCGGAAAGGGCTTTGGGCAAGTATTCTTGTTGTTGCGGCCACCCTGCCGCAGGTTGCTATCTCAAAAGGCGGAACAGCGCTGATGACTGCAACCGGGATGAGTTTCAAGACGATTTTTGCGATTATCGGCATTATGTATATCGTGGCAATTGCCTTTTGGGTCATTGTCACGCCATCATCATTGATGGCACATGGTACTGCAAGTGCACAGAAAGCAACTAAAGAACAGACAAGACGTGTTTATAAAAACCCGTCTGTCTGGCTGATATCGATTGCCTTTGTCTTCTATATCTTAGTCAGCACGACATTCAACGTCTATGTGATCCGCTTCCTGATGCTGAAAGGAATGGAGAGAGGTGCGGCAGCTACTGCTCACAGCTGGACGACTATTTTAGGAATCTTTGCTATGTTGTTTTCCGGAATTCTGGCCGATAAACTAGGAACAAAAAGAAAGATCGTTATTGTGTCTTATCTGGCCTGTACCGCAGCTCTGATCCTTCTTCCACTTCTGCCGGTCAACCTGATCTATATCTATGTTGTTATCTATGGTACTTTCCCTCGGGCAATCGTCGGACTGACCAATGTAGCGACCGGAGAGCTGGTGGAGGTGCCATCTGATGTTCCGATCGCTCAATCTTTGAAAAATACCGTCATGCAGGTTGGGACTGTCCTGGGCGGCATTGGTATGGGATATCTGATCCAGTACGCGGGATATAGTTTCACATCCTATGTTCTTGCCGGCGGCTGCTTCCTGGGAGCCCTCTGCTGGGTCCTTGCTAAAAAGATCAAATAAACAAAAATGAGTGAAGAAGTAATCAAGGAAAATAAACCACAATACAGCAAAACCAGGGTTCGCCTGATTCTGGCGGCTCTTGTGTTTTTTATGATCGTTTATGGGTTTGGGATCTTCAAACTGATCCCAATGCAGGATGCGATCATGAATTTTTTCCATATTAACGAAGGAGCCTATGGGTATCTATCTACTGCACAGAACTGGATCGTTATTTTTGCAGCCGTTCCGATGGGCTTTTTGATAAGAAAGTTTCCCTGCAGGTGGACCTTTCCATTGGGATTTCTTGTTGCGGCGACAGGGGTTTCCGTACAGATCACAACCCATACTTATGTGATCTTTGTCATTGGCAGGATGATCGAGGGTGCCGGAACTGGCCTGATCATGTTAGCTGGTTACAGTCTGATCCTGAATCTGGTACCGGATAACCGTAAGGGCCTATGGTCCAGTATCCTTGTTGTTTCGGCTGTCCTTCCACAGATTGCGATCACGAAAGGCGGAACGGCCCTGATGAGTGCTACCGGGATGACGTTCCAGATGGTGTTTGGCATCCTTGGTGCCATGTATATCGTGGCGTCGATCATCTGGGTGCTGATCGTGCCTTCTTCCCTGAAAGCCTATGGGGTTGCCAGTTCGCAGAAAGCAACCAGAGAGCAGACACTGCGCGTTTATAAAAATCCTTCTGTCTGGCTGACTTCGGTTGCGCTGATCTTCTTTACATTGGTGTCTAACGTTTTCAGCGTTTATGTAGTCCGTTTCCTGATGCTGAAAGGAATGGAACGACCTGTTGCTGCTAGTACGTACAGCTGGATGACGATGCTGGGTACTGCATCTATGCTTGTTATTGGATTTCTGGCAGACAAACTTGGAACCAAGCGAAAGATCGCTATTGTGGGATTTCTGGTTTGTGCGCTTGCTATGTTCCTATTGGCAAAGCTACCGGTTAATCTGATCTTTATTTATGTGATACTGTTTGGAACCTTCCCGAGAGGGACCGTCGGTCTGACAAATGCGGCAGCAAGTGATCTGGCGGAAGTGCCATCTGACGTTCCAATTGTCACATCCTTAAAGAACACGATCCTTCAGATCGGAAACGTTTCGGGAGGGATCGCGCTCGGATATCTGATCCAGTTTAAAGGATATGAATTTACCTCCTACATGCTGGCCATCGGGTGCATAGTCGGAGCGGTCTGCTGGTTCTTTGCAAAAAAAGTCAAATAACCTTATATAATCAACAGAATGTTGAAAAGTGTCCGTTGTCAAGAACAGGCACTTTTTTTATAATAAATACAGTTTACACAGTGTTAATTACAATTATGGAGGACAAGAACAAATGGCAGAAAACGAAGCAAAATTCTTCACTTTAAAAGAAACCTTTAAAGGGGAAGAAATCGAAGCAATTTACCGCGTTGCCAGAAAACCTGTGGACAATCAGGAGGAGATCGATCTTGCACAGTCCGCAGATCCTATGGCAAGAATGGGACAGGGATTCTGTCCGGCATTTAACCAGAGAACCTATGAAGCCGCTCCTGGCATTATCTGCCATCAGGATGTGGAAGTTGTATTACGGGATGGATGCAAGATTTACACAGACTTGTTCCTCCCTAAAAATCTGACAGAAAAGATTCCATGTATCGTTTCTTGGAGCTGGTTTGGAAAGCGTCCTGGAGACGGCATGAGTGAATGGCAGATCATGGGTGTTCCACCTCACACAGTGTCAAAGCTTGCAAAGTTTGAAAGTTCCGATCCGGCTTATTGGTGCTATCAGGGCTATGCAGTTGCAAATGTTGACGTGCGTGGCGCAGGACATTCTGAGGGAAATGTCCATATGTTCACTCATCAGGACCGTGAAGACGGCTATGATTTTGTGGAATGGCTGGCACAGCAGGAATGGTGCAACGGTAAGATCGGTATGACCGGCAACTCCGGTGTTGCAATGCATCAGTGGGGCATCGCAGCAGAGTGCCCGCCGCATCTGGCATGTATTGCTCCATGGGAGAGCACAACTGACCTTTATGCAGATTCTCTGTTTGAAGGTGGAATTCCGGCACTTTCCTTTAATGAGTTTATTGCTGCTCAGGTCACTGGTCTTGGCGGAGTTGATGATCAGGTTGCAATGGCACGTAAGTACCCATTCCGTAATGGATACTGGAATGATAAAGTAGCAGATTTTGAAAAAGTCCGTATTCCGGTTTATCAGACAGCCGGATGGTCCCATTTCCATCTGCCAGGTTCTTCCAGAGCATATATCCGCTGCAAATCCAGACTGAAATGGTTCCGTGCACACAGAGATTTTGAGTGGCCGGATACCTATTCTCCGGAGAATCTTGAAGATCTGAAGAAATTCTATGATCGTTATCTGAAAGACATTCACAACGGCTGGGAAATGACCCCGAAGGTTAGGATCGATGTCATGGATGTTATGGATCATGACTTCCAGTCCAGAAGAGCTGAGAATGAGTGGCCTCTGAAGAGAACAGAGTACAGAAAGTATTATCTGGATGCTGCAAATCTGACGATGCAGGATGAGCCGGTCGCAGTGGAATCCAGCGTATCCTATGTTGGAGAAACAGCAGAAGATGGTTACATCGACAGAGTCGAATTCGATATGGAATTCAAAGAAGACACAGAACTGACCGGTTATATGTGGCTGCGTCTCTGGGTAGAGGCAGATGGTCATGATGACATGGATATGTTTGTGAATATCCAGAAGGCAGACAGCCAGGGCAACTGGCTCCCTTGGACCACATTGAATGAGCCACATCCGGGTGCCTGGGGCAAGATGAGAGTTTCCCGCCGTGAGCTTTGGCCGGAAGAAATGGCAAAATATAAAGCAAAAGGAAAACCATATTGGCCGGTACAGGCTCAGCTGAAGGAAGAAAAACTAAAACCGGGCGAGATCGTTCCTGTTGATATTGCAATCGTTCCGTCCAGCCGTTTCTGGTATAAAGGACAAAAGCTCCGTATCCAGATCGCCGGCAATTATATCCGCGAGGGATGGTTTGAGCCGCTTAGCTGGGATACCGACAACCATGGAAAACATATTATCCACACTGGCGGAAAATATGACTCCTGGATTCAGGTTCCGTTCATTCCACCGAAATTCGAGACAGACGGACATCAGTACAGATAAGTAATCGGGCTTTGTGCCTATAGAGTATTTTTAAAGGAGATTTATTATGAAAAATTTACAGGCAGATGTTGTTATCATCGGAACAGGCCCTGCAGGTCTTGCTGCTTCTGTAGAAGCTTCTGAGGCTGGTTTAAAGGTCATCGCATTTGAGAAACAGAATGTTTCCGGCGGCGCTGCAAACATGGGTATGGGACCTCTTGGTATCGGAACCAGACATCAGCAGGATCAGATGGTCGATATCGATGTAGAAAAAGCATTCAAGATGTTTATGGAGTATACACACTGGAGAGTCGATGCAAACATGGTCAAGAAGTATTTCGAAGCTTCTGCTGGAACCATTGCTTGGCTGGAAGATCTTGGTGTGGAATTTGCAGGTGCATACAAATATTTCCCGAAGTCTGAAGCAACCTGGCATATCGTAGCTGTTAACGGCGGTATCGGCCGTAACGGTGGTGCGATCATGAACAAGGCTATGCTGGACAAGGCTCAGGAAAACGGTGCAGAATTCTTCTATGAGACACCGGCAAAGAAGATCTTAAGAGATGCAGAAGGCAAGATCTGCGGCGTTGAAGCTGTAGATAAAGATGGCGAAGAGATCCATGTGGACTGTAAGGTTGTCATCGTTGCTACTGGTGGTGCCGGAGATTCACCTGAATACATGAAAGAGCGTATGGGTTATACCTTTGGCAAAGACCTCTTCAACATCGTTATCCCTGGCCTGAAAGGCGAAGGTATTAAGATGGCAATCGAAGCAGGTGCTGCAACTACTGAAATGACAGTAGAGAAGATCTACATTCTTCCAAGCTCTGATATGGGTGTTCAGTCTGTCCCGGTTGTTTTCATGCAGCCGAACCTTTTAGTTAATGTTCAGGGTAAACGTTTCATCAATGAGGAAATGATGCAGAATACAACCTTTACAGGAAACGCAATCCAGATTCAGAAAGGTGCGATCGGATTCTCTATCATCGACAGCAACATCATCAAGACATATAAGAAGAAAGGCCTTGATGTTGTAAACTTTGTTCATCATGTATCCGATATTGACGACTTTGAGCAGGCTTGCCAGGATATCGTAAATGATCCTGCTAACCCGGATGTTGTTATTGCAGATACACTGGAAGAACTGGCTGAAAAATGTGGTATCGAAGATGTTGATCAGTTCCTGGAGACAGTTGAAGAGTACAACGATATGTGTGAGAGCCAGGATACACTGTTCTACAAACCTTCCAAGTACATGAAGCCAATCAAGAAGGGTCCTTTCTATGCAGGCCTCTTCCGTCCATCAGGCTATGGTACATTAGGCGGAATCAAGATCAACGAGAACTGCGAAGTTCTTGATGATGACTGGAATGTCATTCCTGGATTCTTTGCAGCCGGAACGGATACTTGTACTATTTACGGCGACAGCTACATGTTCCTGCTCCCTGGCAATACCATGGGATACTGCGTCAACACCGGACGTTTTGCAGGACAGGGTGCGGCAGAGTATTGCGAAGAAGACTGATCACAAATCAGTGATCCCTATTTGTTTGCCTAAACAGATATATAAAAGAATGCAAGGCCGGTCTTGAGATAAGGCTGGCCTTGTGTCAAAATAAAAAACGTAGCAGTCAAACAAGAAAGAAAAGATGAGGAAACAATATGGCTGAAGTGAGATTAACAATTGACGGCCGCCAGATCACCTGTGACGAGAATAAGACAGTGCTTGAGGCGGCGCTGGATAACGGGATCTATATCCCGCATCTTTGTTACCATGAAGATCTTCATCCAAACGGAGGGTGCCGGCTTTGCGTTGTGAAACAGGAAGGTGTTGACGGGGTCATTACATCCTGTTCCACGAAAGTTAAAGAAGGGATGGTCATTCAGACAAAAGATGAGCTTGCGGAGAAGATCCGGAAGCTGTCCTGTGATTTTATGTTTAAGACACATCCAAGTGAGTGTACAGGCTGCCCGAAATACGGAAAGTGCCAGTTAGCATCTATTTCCCAATATGTTGGAGATACCGGCAGAAATCTTAGGGAAATGAAGATCCGTGCTTCGGCAGATGAATCTAATCCGCTGATGCTCCATGAAATGTACCGCTGTATCCTTTGCGGACGCTGTGTCCGTGCATGCGGTGAACTGAGGGGCGTTAGTGCATTGAAGTTTGCAAAAGTAGATGGAAGAATGAGGGTCGTCATTGACGGGGAATCACTTGCTAAAGCAGACTGCCGTTTCTGCGGCGCATGCGTGGAGGTTTGTCCGACTGGCTCCATCCGTGATAAAGTGGGCGTGTTCCGCGATGATCTTCCGAGAGACCTTTCCCTGGTCCCATGCCGTGGAGAGTGTCCGGCGCATATCGATATCCCGGCATATCTGCGTGCAGTGAATGAGGGCGATTGCGATAAAGCTGTTGCAATCATTCGTGAGAAAGTTCCATTCCCGCATGCATTGGGTCTTGTCTGCAATAATCGCTGTGAAGATGGATGCAAGCATAAAGACTTGAACAGTCCTGTCTCCATCCGCAATATCAAACGCTTTGCTGCAGAACATGACGAGACACAGAGCTGGAAAGAGAAGTATCTGAAAGTGGCTGACCGTACGGGCAAGAAAGTCGCTGTGATCGGTGGCGGTGCCTGCGGTCTGACAGCTGCATATTATCTGAATAAAAAAGGTCACGATGTGACTGTTTTCGAGTCCAAGAATATTCCGGGCGGTCATATGACCAGTGGTATGCCGGAATACAGGATTCCGACCAAAGCAGTGCTGGATGAGATCAAAGTGATCGAAGATTCCGGTGTTCAGATCGTCTGTGATCATCCGATCGATAATGCCGCAGAACTGAAAAAAGAGTACGATGCAGTTCTGGTAGCAATCGGAACAAGTGTCGGAAAGAAACTGACATATCTTCCAGGTTCAGACCTTCCACAGGTTTATTCCGCTCTGGAGATCCTGCAGGCACAAAGACTGAATAAAGAGATTGATCTGGGAGATACCGTAAATATTATCGGTGGCGGAAATGTTGCTTTTGATGTAGCTGGTACGGCAATCCGTATGGGCAAGACAGTCAATGTGATCTGTCTGGAAAAAGATGCAAGCCAGGCATCACCGGAAGAGAGAGATGCGGCATTAGAGGAAGGAACAAACCTGTTTGATTCCCATTCTAATGAGGCGATTCTTGGAGACGGAAAAGTTACTGGTCTTCAGGTTCATAAGATCTCCAGCTTCCATTTTGATCCGGATACCAGAGCCTTAGTTGAGGAACCAATTCCGGACAGCACTTACGTGATCCCTTGTGATTCTATTGTATTTGCTGCAGGACAGGTGACAGGACTGACCGAGGACTTTGGCATTGAATTAAACAAGTTCGGTTATCCGATCGACCCGGCAACTGGTGCGAGCGGGTATAAGACAAGCGTAGACGGTGTTTTCTCTGCCGGCGATGTGATCACAGGAACCCGGTTCCTGATCGATGCGATCGCAGGCGGACGCGATGTGGCTTCTCTGATGGATCAGTATCTGGGTGGAGACGGCCTGATCGATGAAACACTGACCGAGCGTTGCGCAAATCCATATATCGGCAGGATCGATGGTTTTGCTGAGATAGAAAGAAATGAAATGACAGAGAGAGATGCAGCTGCACGTAAAATGGACTTTGCTCCGGTATCAGAAGGATTTACCTGTGATGAGGCTCTCTGTGAGACGGGACGCTGCCTGCAGTGTGATCTGAGACTCCAGCTGGCACCTCAGAAATTCTGGAATGACTATGTAGCTGTCGGAGAAGGAGGTGAACAGTAATGGAAAAACTGTTAGTTGTCAGTGCATTGAAAGATGACTGCTACCAAAAAAACGCTGCTCATTTTCTGGAGAAACATCTGGAAGATGTTAAGAGCGGGGCTGAAAAATTCGCGCAGATGAGCGGTGCGAAGATCCTGTTCCTTCTTCCGGAAGGCGCCAGGGCAGAAGGCCTGGACAATGTCTGTTATGGCATCTGTACTCCGACAGGAGATAATCCGTATTCCTGCGCACAGCAGCTGAAAGGAAATCTTCCTAGACCGATGATCCAGGATGATTACATTGCAGAGTACGACGGCAATGAAGTGAATGTCATCACGGTGGAAAGTGCTTACTGGCTGGCAAAAGGGACGGATATCAAGCATATTACCGTCAATGGAGAAGTCAAAGAGATCGCCATGGGAACCAAGCTGAGCGAGGTTGTAGATGCAGCTGACGCAAAGGCAGTTCTGGTAGGCGGCCTGAAAGGCAGACTTGTTCTTCCGGATCAACTGGGAGATTATGAAGTCAGTACGGACTTCCTTTATGACAGTGTGGATGTGATCCCAAAGAGTGCATGTATTGTAGATACACTGATCAAACATCTGGGTAATACCTGGAACTATTCCTGCGGAAAATGTGTGGTCTGCAGAGAAGGAACTCTGCAGTTTAAGACAATCTGTGAGGAAATGGTTGCAGGAAAGGCAAAACCAGCGGACATGGATCTTTTGAAGGAAGTTGGCGAATTGATCAAAGAGGGCTCTTATTGTCCATATGGCCAGAACTGGCCTCAGGCAGTGATCGATGCTATCACGCTGTTTGCTGATGAGTTTGACGCACATATTAAGAGAAAGACCTGTCCTGCGAACGTTTGCTTCCAGAAGGGTGCAACATATGTGATCCTTCCGGATAAATGTACCGGCTGTACCGATTGTATTGACGAATGTGATGAAATGGCCATCGAAGGAAAGAAGGGCTTCATCCACATGATCGATCAGGATATGTGTGAAAGCTGCGGAAAATGTGTGGAGGCATGTGACGAGGAAGCAATTGTTATTGTGGAAGGCAAGATGCCAAAACTTCCGAAGAAACTGACGAGAGTCGGTAAATTCTAAGAATATCCGACAAAAGTCGGGTGACATTGACCCAATTTATCAGAGATTTATTAAGAGGCCGGATTTGTTCCGGCCTCTTGGGAGGTTAAAAGGAGAAAACCGGAAATGGAAGACAAGGAACGTTTCCAGGTGACGGAAAAAGATCAGGAACACGAATTTGGCAAGGAACGGTTCAAGGCTGTTTCTTTTGACCTGCTTGCTTTTATAAGGTCTATCGCGATGGCGGTACTGCTTGGAATTGGAGTAGGTGCTTATGCATGTGCATTTGCCATGCTGATCAATTTTCTGACAGGACTCAGGACTCTGCACCCGTGGCTTTTGTATCTCCTGCCTTTGGGCGGTCTGGCAATCGTAGGCTTTTATCATCTTCTGAAAGCAGATGATGCGAAAGGAACCAATCGTGTACTCGAGTCAATTTCTGCGGAAGAGTCCCTCCCTATTAAAATGACACCGTTGATCACGGTAGGAACTGCCATTACGCATCTGTTCGGCGGAAGTGCCGGCAGAGAAGGCGCCGCTCTTCAGATTGGAGGAAGTATCGGGGCAACGTTTGCAAGAGCTGTGAAACTGGATAAGCGGGAGGTCACGGTCATGACCCTGTGCGGCATGAGCGCAGCTTTTTCTGCCATGTTCGGGACTCCTCTGACAGCAGCTGTTTTTGCAATGGAAGTGGTCAGCATTGGCATCATTCATTATTCAGCAATCGTTCCTTGTGCAGTCGCTTCCCTGACGGCAGGTTTTATGGCAAAACTGATCGGCTACTCATCAGAAGCCTATCCTGCGGTAACCTTTCCGGCATTTTCTCCAATTGCAGGTCTGAAAGCAGTCGGTCTGGGAATCCTTTGCGCTGCATTGAGTGTTGTTTTTTGTATTATTCTTCATAAGACCGAACACCTTTTGAAACGGTTTCTGAAGAACCCATACTTAAGAACAGTTGTCGGCGGCGCATTGGTGATCGGCATCACACTCCTTATAGGTACAAGGGATTTTAACGGCGCCGGAGGAGAGGTTATCATGCAGGCAATCCGCGGCAGTGCGCACTGGTATTCTTTCCTTATCAAAATGATCTTAACAGCTATCACTCTGGGCGCTTGCTATAAAGGCGGGGAGATCGTTCCGACTATTTTTGT
>JAZNHY010000208.1:0-10008 GCA_045577235.1 Lachnospiraceae bacterium | reverse complement strand
TCTGAATCTGACAGTAGGACTTGGCCGAGGGGACAAGAGTACGCTTGCCCGGATCGCGTTCAGCTGTATCCTGGCGGTTTCTCTGAACCTTGTGGTAGAAGTCGGAGGCCAAGCGGTCTTAGGAAGACAACAGCAAGCAGCAACTCCTTGGCTCACAGAACGACATGGCTACGATCCGACTTTCTGAATCTGACAGTAGGACTTGGCCGAGGGGACAAGAGTACGCTTGCCCGGATCGCGTTCAGCTGTATCCTGGCGGTTTCTCTGAACCTTGTGGTAGGCTTCCTGGGTGAGCTGTCCCTGGGACATGCAGGCTTTATGTGTGTCGGTGCTTATCTGGGATGTTTTGTGGCAAATACTTTAAGAGATGCAACAGCTCTCCCGGAACTGGTCGTCGTTATCATCGCGATGATCATTGCGGGTATCGTGGCAGCGATCATGGGATTTGTGATCGGTGTGCCGGCACTGCGTCTACGGGGCGACTATCTGGCCATCGCCACGCTGGCCTTTGGCGAGATAGTACGCTGTATTTTCAAGAACCTGAAAATATTTGGCGGCGCCAAAGGTATGAGCACGAAAATCTATAATAACAATACGCTGTTTATCCTTGCGTTTATTGTTCTTTTGATCGTCGTCTTCTGCTGCCAGAATCTGATCAACAGTAAACACGGCCGTGCCGTGATCGCAATCCGTGATAATGAGATTGCGGCGAAGGCAATGGGCATCAATGTAACGTTTTACAAATTACTGATCTTTATCGTTGCGGCGTTTTTCGCAGGCATTGCAGGTGTTCTTTACGGATCGACAATAGGAACGATCCGTCAGGAGACCTTCTCCTTCAACTATTCCATTGAGATCCTGGTCATGGTCGTCCTGGGCGGCATGGGAAGCATCAATGGATCATTGGTCGCAGCGACGATCATTACTTATCTGAACATCCTTCTTCAGAATCAGCTTTCCGGTTCTCTGGCTCCTGTCAAGAACATTGTTTACGCGCTGATCCTGATCGTCATCGTCATCTTCAGTAACGCACCGGCTCTCAAGAACTTCCGGGAGAGCATCAATCCAAAAGCAATTCTGGCAAGGATCTCCAAAAAGAAGCCCGACGCCAGCGTGACCCGGAGCGATGAAGCAAAATGGGACCGCATCCCGACCAAGATCAATATCGATGAGGTCTTAAGTGCAGACACAAGAAGCGGCTACGCGGATGATCCAGTCCCGCCGGGAGAGGATGTTGTTCCGATGGAGGCAACAAAAGATGAGCTGTACCGGCCATTAGACAGAAAGGAGGAGAAGTAACATGTCAGAATATGTTTTAGAGACTCAAAATCTTGGCATCTCCTTCGGTGGTCTGAAAGCGGTGCAGGATGCTAACATCAAGATCAAAAAAGGACAGATCTACGGTATGATCGGCCCGAACGGAGCCGGTAAGACGACCGTATTCAATATGCTGACCGGCGTGTACCTTCCGACCACAGGAACTTTTTTCCTGAACGGAGAAGAGTTGAAAGGCAAAACGCAGGAACAGATCAATCATAAAGGCATTGCCAGAACATTCCAGAATATCCGGTTGTTCAGCAATATGTCCGTGATCCGTAATGTTATGGTTGGCCTGCATAATCAGCCGCAGTATAAATGCAACTTCCTGACCAGCATGTTCCGTCTGCCAAGACATTTTAAGACAGAAAAGGCAATGCGTGAGCATGCCAAAGAACTCCTTCGGGTCTTTGATCTGGAAGATGAGCGGAACAACCTGGCCTGCAACCTTCCATACGGAAAACAGAGGAAGTTGGAAATTGCACGTGCACTTGCAACAAATCCGAAACTGCTTCTTCTGGATGAGCCTGCAGCTGGTATGAATCCGCAGGAAACAGCAGATCTGGTGCAGATCGTAAAGAAGATCCGTGATGATTTTGATCTGACGGTCCTTCTGATCGAACATGACATGAAATTTGTCGCCGGTCTTTGTGAAGAGATCACCGTCTTAAACTTTGGTACGGTGCTGGCACAGGGAAAGACAGAAGACTGCCTGAACGATCCGGAAGTTGTCAGGGCATATATTGGAGGTTGATGAGATGGCATTGTTGGAAGTAAAAGACCTTCAAGTGAACTACGGCGTGATCCGCGCATTGAACGGGATCAGTTTTGAAGTCAATGAAGGCGAGATCGTAACTCTGATCGGAGCGAACGGCGCGGGAAAAACGACGACGATGCAGACCATCATCGGCCTGATCCCGCCAAAAGCCGGAACCATCGTATACAATGGCACAGATATTACAAAACTGCCATCCCATAAAATCGTAAATATGGGCATGAGCCAGGTGCCGGAAGGAAGACGTATTTTTCAGGAGCTTTCCGTCTATGACAATCTGATGCTGGGGGCCTATCTGGAAAAAGATATGAGCAAGATCAAAGCCCGTATCGAAAACGTTTTTGATCAGTTCCCAATCCTGAAAGAACGTCGGACCCAGATTGCAGGAACACTTTCCGGTGGTGAGCAGCAGATGCTGGCAATGAGCCGTGCGCTGATGGCAAATCCTAAGCTTTTGATGCTGGATGAGCCGTCTATGGGACTTTCCCCTCTGCTGGTGAGCCAGGTCTTTGAGATCATCAAAGATATGAATGCGAAAGGCATCACCATTCTGCTGGTTGAGCAGAATGCAGAAAAAGCACTCGGTATTGCGGATCGGGCATATGTTCTGACCAACGGTGTGATCACGCACCAGGGTACCGGTGCAGAACTGGCCGGCTCGGAAGAAATCAAAAAAGCTTATCTGGGCGGCTGATTGCAAACAATACATACAAATACAAAAACTGCCGCGTGTCACGTGGCAGTTTGCTGTCTTAGGAGAGAACAAAATGGAAAAAATATGGATCCCAAAATATGATATGCCATGGACCATCCTGCCAAGCGTGACAGACAGCAGCGGAAAGCTCAGCATTCCGGACTGCTTTTCTCTGTTTATGGATGCAGCGGCAGTGCATGCGCCAATGCTGAAGTGCGGCACAGAAGATCTGGCAAAACAAGGTCTTTTCTGGCTGACGGTCCGTTCCAAGATCAAGATCATCCGCCGGCCGCGCATGATGGAAGAGGTGGTTCTTTCAACATGGCCGGAGGAACCGCAGGAAACCAGATGCAACAGGGATTATTCCATCACCAAAGATGGAGAGCCGCTGGTTTTGGGAAAAACATTATGGGCAGTTCTGAACATCAAAACAAACCGGCTGCATAAAGTGGATGTGTTATATCCGGAAGGGTTTAAAGCGGTAGACGATCTTGCCATCCCGGAGCCGTTCACACAGTTTGATAAAGATTTTCAGGGAGAGGAATTTGCCGCCTATACCGTCCGGTCGACCGATATCGATTTTGGCGGACATATGAATAACATCGCTTACATCCGTGCGATCGAGAGCCTGTTCCCGGCAAAGGAATGGCAGGACATGCAGATCTCGGAAATGGAGATCCATTATAAGACCGCATGTTATGAAGGAGATGTTCTGACGTTCCAAAAAAAAGCCGCAGGAGATTCCCTGCAGCTCGCAGCATTTCTTCCAAATGGAAAAGTTGCCGTTTACGCGTCCCTGAAATAGGCAGGTCGATCATGAATGAGAAAGAAACCTTTTATCGCGAAAAGGAAGAATGCAGGCTTCCCCTTACCCAGGTAATGGAAAGGGAAACAGACCCTTCATTGCAGGAGCTCAACGAGTTATTTGGCGCCGCGGATGTCCTCAGCATTGAAAATGCGAAAAAGCATCGCAGGATCCTATTGAGCCTTTCTATTATAGGAACATTACTGACATTCGCTTTTCTGCTTTATGATGAGGCGGAACTGCACGGGCTGATTCTTGCCTGTGGCGTGATGATACTGTGCCTGTTTTTTGTCCGACGCATTGCCAATAGACTGGAGTGTCATAGAAAATATTTGGAATACAGGGTACTTGCGGAATGTCTGCGGTGTCAGTTCTTTCTCTTTTTTGCCGGAACCGGGATCCGCGTCATAGAGGTTTTGCCGTGGTCTATCCGCAAGGGGATTCCCTGGATCCCGGAAGTCCTGTCGTCAATTCCGGAAAACAAATCCTCAGAAAAAAGATCTGTTCTCGATCCTTGGATAAGAGAGCAGAAAATGTATCATAAAGCAGCACTCGGAAAAAATGAAATCAAAAACCGCAAAAACGGTCGTATTGCAAAAATAGTGCTCGTCATTACGATTGCCACATATGTTGCAGCTTTGCTGTATGAATTGCTCGTATACAGGAATGCGCAGGGAGCGGTCGATGTCAACTTGATCCGGGCGCTGCTGAAAATTGTACTCGGGACGATGTCTGCAATTACGTTGTTCACGGGAAGCTATTATGGAAAAATGTCGCTTTCCAATATCATCGATGATTATGAAAGAATGATCGCTCTTTATGAAACAGCAGAGGAAGAAATAGTACAAAATGGCGAAAGCGAGGAATTACTGACGTTTCTGGCCAGGGAGTTTCTCAATGAGAACAGTACCTGGTACTCGTATCAGAGTAAAAACGGTCCGGATCTGGTTGTATGAAAAATGGCGGGAACCCCGCCATTTTCTTACTGTACTTCAGCTCCGCCCCATTCCACAACGGTGAATCCTTTTCGTTCGAAAGGTGTGATCTTTGGAGCAGGAAATTCAATTGGTGTATCGATTGCTTTGTAGGCCATGAAGATCCGCAGGCAGGAATCCGGCTGCGGGTCGATCTTCAGTTTTGCCGCATCTGTGTAGCATTCTTCCTGGAATGTAATCAGGTTATATGCGTTCTTCTGCATCCGCGGCTGCCAGTAGTTGATAAACTCTAAGTATTCTGTCGGGATAAGACCCATCTTTGGCAGGATATCCAGCAGAAAGGCGCGTGTATCTTTGCCAGCTACGACATAGCCTTCTGACCAGTCGTATGCCGGTTCGCTGTCAGATTCCCAGAAAATATAGTCATAAGTTTCTCCTGTTGCAAGGTCTGTCAGCGTCCCGTCCGGTGCAGCCAGTACGTTCCATCCATTATGGTAGAGTGGAGCCGTACGGGTGAATTTTCCTTCGGACAGTTCCACATCTACAGAAACGACCTGTGAAGTTTCCGGATACAGATAGATGGCCGGTTTTGCCATACCGCCGGAAGCGGTGATGTACTTGGAGTTGACCCAGCCGTAACGGCCATTGTATTTGACAAAGATCCAGTCTCCGTACCAGCCCTCTTCGGCCACTTCTGTTCCATATGGGATGACATCAATGGCGTTATAATTTGTACCCGGTCCAAGGCGGAACATCAATCCGTCTTGTGTATTCACATAACCGTGATAACCGTAATCGATCCAAGGATCCGGATAGACCAGGGTATTCGGGTCGGTAGAGACAGCCGTTGTCGGCTGCTGCACCTCCGGAGGTGTATCTGTCAGATAATCACAGGAGCACCAACCGGTCAATCCGGCAATGGTTGTGTGGGCCCAGTTGTTTTCCTCTTTATCAATAGTCAGTTCTGTTCCCTGAAGGATCAGATAGATGGCATTATATTGTTTGCCAGGACCTTCGCGCAGAAGCAGACCATCTTTTGCGGTTGCCCACTTCTTTTTAGGGTACGTAGCCTGTGTGGTCGTTTCCTTGGAAGTGTCAGACTTTGTAGTAGTCTCTGTTGGCAATTCTGTGGTAGTCACTTCTTCTGTACGTATTTCTGTTGGCAGATCCGGTCCTTGAATACGTGGTTTCAAAATAAAGAAGAACAGTGCGATAACGATTGCAGCTGTTACAAGAACACCGCCGGCAATGATCAGGATCAAAGCCCAGATCGGCAGACGTTTGTGCGGCGGAGCAGTGTAGTCCTGATAATCTTCCTGATAATAACCATCATCCTGATAATTATCCTGATATTCGTCTTGATATTCATCCGCATATTCTTCCGGATACTCGTTCTGATCATCTGGCTCCTGTTGCCATTCCGGTTCCTGCTGCACAGGCTGTGTTTCCTGCATGCTTTCTTCCTGCCAGGTTTCCTGTTCCGGCGTTTCCTGCGGTGCTTCTTCCAGCAAGTCAGGCTGTTCCTGCGCCACCTGCTGCAGGAAGTCCAGCTTGGTTCCGCAGCTGGTACAGAACAGGTCATCCGGTTTAATTTCTTTTCCGCAATTTGGACAGAACATGATCTTTCTCCTCTTAAAGTACAATGCCAAGAAGCGTTTATATTGATAATTTATTATAGCATTCCTTTATAAATATAAAAGGTCAAAAAAACGGCTGGAACCTTTTCAGGTCCCAGCCGTTAAACAACTTTCTGTCAGATCAATATTTTCCGTACTGCTCTAATGTTTCAAACATAGCATCTAAGTTTTCTTCTTTTGCATTTTCAAGGCTACCATCAAAGTCGAAGATGTAACCGCCGCCAGGCGCGCAGGTATCAAGCAGATATTTTGTATCATCAATGATCTGCTGTTTTGTACCGAATTCCATACGGGAGATAGAAAGGTTTCCGGAGATGCAGGCGATGCCGGAAAGCTTTTCTTTTGCTCTCTTCATATCCACTTTTTCGAAATGATAGAGCACTTTACCAGCAGGCACATCGGTCAGGAAATCAAGGCGGGTATCATATGGACCTTCCGTATAAATATACGGAAGAACATCACCCATGTCGATCAAAGCCATGATGATCTTCTTCAGTGGTTTCCAGTACAGACGCTCATATTGCTTCTCGCTTAAGAAACCGTCCATTCCTTTGTGCAGAGGGAAGAAGATGGACTTGAACGGAATGTCTACAAAACGCAGATACTGCAGTCTGGCGATCTGCATATCGGCAAAACGGTCAACGGTCTCTTCCACGTAAGGGAGAACATCTTCGTCTGTGATATCTTCAAAAATGCCAAGTGTTCCGCGGAAATAATCTCCCAAAATATCATATGGTGCTTCGGAAGTTCCGGTGATCATCCCCGGATAGCCCATTCCTGCCAACATACCGGAAAACTGCATGGTTGCTGCAAAGGCTTTTGCGTTTTCTTCCCCGATCTTGCGAAGCAGATCTATTGCTTCCAG
Source organism: Lachnospiraceae bacterium (assembly GCA_045577235.1). Classification (GTDB taxonomy): domain Bacteria; phylum Bacillota; class Clostridia; order Lachnospirales; family Lachnospiraceae; genus RGIG5612. The sequence continues at coordinate 2,980 of JAZNHY010000208.1, read as the reverse complement.
TGTCTGTGGATTATACAGTCCATTTAATGCCGTACTGTCCAGCATAGTTCCATCAGCAAAGACTATATTTTGAGTTCCCTGAACATTTGGGAATGCGCGCGGGATATATTTGCGGAGCATGAATCCGGTGTAATCGGAAAGAAGCTCCGGATATTCTTCCTGCTCCATAAAAGCAATCTCATGAATCTGATGGGTGCTGTATTTGTCAACGGATGTTCCTGGTTTACCCGGCCAGTCGATGATTCTGGTTCCTGCCAGTTCGTTTGCCAGTCCGCTGTAGAAAAGCGGAACACTGCCGGCATCTACGTTTGGATATTTCTTTAAAAATTCGACTGCACACATGCCTGCCTTTTGAAAATCGTAAAAATGGTCTGCATAGCTTCCACCGGTAAACCGGGTAATGATTCCATCAAAAAACGGTGCAACAGGAACACGGTCCGGCTGTCCCAGTGCAATAGCTGTTTTGATACGTCCAAGACGTTGGCCTAATGCGGCAAAGTTTCCGCCCATTTGTTCTTCGCTCATATTATTATCCTCCTGGTTTTAAAAACAAAAAATGGTCTCTTTAGTGCTTTTATATTATAAGGGGGGCCGATTCAGGAAAGATAGCCGCAGAACATTGAAAAATAAGCAAGTTCATGCTACAGTATGTTGCAGAGGGAAAAACGTTGAAAACTACGGCAGGAATCCTATTTTTCTTATTAAGTGAAGAGAGTGGTGCGCAACATATCTTGCATGGTGCCGACCATGCCGAAGTGCTGCGCCTTCAGAAATACGAGGACGAAAAACAGATAGAGCCAGGGGTTTTGTATCTGTATCCGGAGAAAGAGGGCTGTCTTCTTTTTGCAAGCAGCAAAAAGTGTGCCGTTTCAGTAGAAAAATTGAAAATGCTTTCCCACCCAGGAACAAAGAGCACAGGGTGGATGAACTCGATCAGTGCCATGTGGCTTTCAAAACAAAAAAACATATCTGCGGTGACAGAACAGATATTCCTTGCGTGGAATCAATTTCTGCAAATGCAGAATGAGATCCTGGAAAAAGTGCAGGAAGAAGATTCCAAAGAAGTAATGGATCTGGCAGCAAAACTCCTGAAGAGGCAGTTCGCTCTCATTGACCGCGATATGTTTGTGATGTATGAAACAAAAGGCATTGCGAATGTACTGCGCGCAAAATTGGGAGAAGAGTACTCGGATGAAATCATAGAAGAACTGATCATGTCAAAAGATTTTCATGACGTGGCCACATCCGAAGAGCCATTTTATTATCTTATGGAGAGCGTTGACCAGAACTGCTACTGTGTTAATATTTCCCCGGACGGCATCTATAACGCCAGACTGGTTGTACATGTAAATGCAGATGAGTCAACGCTTCCGTCCGGCGCGGAACAAATTGCCAATCTGCTTGCAGGCGTTCTCACGCAAATGGTCCGGAATCAGACGCTGAAAACATATTCGAATGAAAACGAACTGTTGCATCAGCTTTGCAGTTTGATCGCCGAAGGTGAGGCGGTTGACCCGGAAGAGATCCGAAAAGCAGCAGAAGCTTTTTTCCGGTCTACAGCACAGACATATCAGGTCTTCTGTCTGGAACCCTATAGAACAAGCGGATGGGAGACACAGATGGAGACAACACTCCCGGTCACAGTCAGAAAACTGGAACAGGAATGGCCGGGATCCTGCGCAGTAGCAGTCGGGCAGCAGATCTTATGGCTGGCAACGCGTCCGTCATCTGTTTCAGCAGAAGAAAGATACGCCTTTTATCAACAGCTGCTCCTGTTTTTAAGGGAAACCGTTTTCCGGGCGGGAGCCAGCAGTGCGTTTGCTGAGATTAAGCAGCTGCCTGATGCCTTTGATCAGGCGAAGGCCGCACTTAGAACCGGATATAAGAAGAATCCAAGTTACTGGTTTTACCGGTTTGATGATTATCGTCTGGATTATATGATCGACCGGATAAGGGAGACAAGCGCAGGCGGAGAACTGCTTTTGCATCCGGCAATCAAGATGCTTACAGACTATGACAAAGCTCACGACAGTCAACTGACAGAAACATTGCGGGTGTTTTCAGAAAAAGGACAGAATGTCACACAGGCGGCAGATGCATTGTTTGTGCATCGAACTACCTTATTCCGCCGCCTGCAGCAGATCCGGGAGATGACAGGGATTCATCTGGAAGATCAAAAGGAGATGCTGGCACTACAGTTGTCATTTTATCTTTTGCAGGAGCATTGAAAAAAATGGCCTGCAAAAACAAGTAGCAGATAAAGGAGAGGAACCATGGATCAATTTGAACGCATTGCAACAATGAGCAGTTATTTGAAATCAGCAAAAGAAGCTTGTGATGAATTAGATGCTGCTATGAAAGCGTTAGCAGATGCCCTGGAAAAATACGAACAGGAATTAGAGCATATCGATCAGCTGGCAGAGTACTATGAAAGCAGCGACTGGCTGCAGGATTTTGAGGATGATGAAGCCGGGTTGGTTCCGGAAGATATCGACAGAGGCGCATTATCGGAGGATGGGATCTATGACCTTCTGACCGATCAGAAAAATGTGGAAGATATCCTGCAGCAGATTCGGGAATACCTGCAGGAAAGTTGAACACAGACTATGCGAAAATAAAAAGGACATCGCCTTGCGATGCCCTTTTTATATTTGTCGAAAAATTTCATCACTTCTTTAAAGCTTTCAGAAGACGGACCACGGTGCGCTGTACTTCTTCTATGGAAAGAGTACCTGCATCCAGTTCTTCATTCAGGTTATCATGATCCATCTGCCGTCCCGGCATGATCAGATCATTTCCTGCACGCACGCATCCGGCAGCAGTGCAGTCCGGTCCATGATTTGTTGTTGTCCAGTCAGTCATTATGACGCCCTGGAAGTCCCATTCGTCTCTGGCAAGTTTCGTACACAGATCATAATTATTAGCGGCATGGATTCCGTTGACCAGGTTATAACTTGTCATGATAGCCATCGGCTGGCTT
>JAZNHY010000207.1:0-9103 GCA_045577235.1 Lachnospiraceae bacterium | reverse complement strand
GTCGTGATCTCCCGTGCAGCAGTGGATGCCGGCGCGGATATCAATGAGATCTTCCTGATCAATGAGAACTTTACCGCAAATATTGAAGAGTTTACAACACTGGAGGACTTAAGTGCCTGGGTATCCAACATGCTCCAGCGCTTTATCTCCTTCACTTTCGAATTTGATAAAGTCAAACATGCGGATGCCGTTTACAAAGTCATTGAATATATCAAGACCAACTTCCGCCGGCACATGAGCCTGGAGGATATTGCGGCAAGCACGTATCTAAGCAAAACCTATCTGAGTTCCCTGTTTAAAAAAGAAACGGGGTACAGTATTTCTGAATATATCAATATTGTCCGGATCGACCGGAGCAAATCTCTGCTCATGGAAGAGAATATGAGCATTATTGAGATCGCAAACCTGTGCGGGTTTGAAGATCAGAGCTATTTTACCAAAGTATTCAAGCATATCGTCGGTATCACCCCGAAAAAATACAGGGAAAACCGCGGAAAAAATGAAAAGAGGGATATTATACTGCGATGATTACATTAAGTGAGGGTCCGGTTCTTTATCAGAACGGAAAAATCGTGGAAACGGACCAGGGACAAAAAGGAAACCAGCAGAAAACAATCGCTTATCAGATCCTGAAGGCACATAATACGGCGCCGACCATGGACAAACTGCAGGTGCGGTTCGACAAACTGACATCCCATGATATTACCTATGTGGGAATCATTCAGACCGCACGGGCATCCGGACTGGAACGGTTCCCAATGCCGTATGTTCTGACCAACTGTCATAACTCTCTTTGCGCGGTCGGCGGAACGATCAACGAAGATGACCATGTCTTTGGCCTGACATGTGCACAGAAATATGGCGGCATCTATGTTCCGCCTCATCAGGCTGTCATCCACCAGTTTGCCAGAGAGATGCTGGCAGAGGCAGGCGGCATGATCTTAGGGAGCGATTCCCATACCCGTTACGGGGCATTAGGCTGTATGGCTGTGGGCGAAGGCGGCCCGGAGCTTGTAAAACAGTTACTGGATAAAACGTATGACATCGATATGCCGGAAGTAATCTGCATCTATCTGACCGGAAAGCCGGAAAAGGGCGTAGGTCCGCAGGATGTAGCTCTGGCACTGATCGGTGCAGTCTTTAAAAATGGTTATGTGAAGAACAAAGTCCTGGAGTTTGTAGGACCGGGCGTGCACGCTCTTTCCGCGGATTACCGGATTGGGATCGATGTCATGACGACCGAGACTACCTGTCTTTCCTCCATTTGGGAGACGGATCAGGAGATTGCCGATTTTTACGAGATCCATGGCAGAAAAGAAGCCTACCGGGAATTAAAACCGGAAGAAGGTGCGTATTACGATGGTGCAGTGCAGATCGATCTGAGTCAGATTCGTCCGATGATCGCAATGCCGTTCCATCCGAGCAATGTTTATACGATTGAAGAAGTAAATGCAAACCTGGAAGACATCCTGCGCGAAGTGGAAAAAGGTGCAGCCATCAGTCTGGACAACGCCGTACCATATTCCCTTACCGATAAGATCCGTAACGGAAAACTGTACGTTGAGCAGGGCGTGATCGCCGGATGTGCCGGCGGCGGGTTTGAAAATATTATGGCAGCAGCCGATATCTTAAACGGAGCCAATATTGGCAACGGTGAATTCACTCTCAGCGTTTATCCGGCCAGCATGCCGATCTATATGGAACTGGTCAAAAATGGAACAGCCGCTAAGATCCTGGAGACAGGAGCTGTGCTGAAGACCGCTTTCTGCGGACCATGCTTCGGTGCCGGAGATACACCAGCCAACAATGCGTTCAGCATCCGCCATTCTACAAGAAACTTCCCAAATCGCGAGGGCAGCAAACTGCAGAGCGGACAGATCGCATCGGTGGCATTGATGGATGCCAGATCCATTGCTGCAACAGCTGCAAATAAAGGATTCCTGACAGCAGCAACGGATTTTGATATTGAATATACCAAGCCAAAATATTTCTTTGACAGCAAGATCTATGAGAACCGTGTCTTTGACAGCAAGGGAGTTGCAGATCCTTCCGTTGAGATCAAGCAAGGCCCTAACATCAAAGACTGGCCAAAGATGGAAGCGCTGGCAGATAACCTTCTGTTAAAACTCGTCAGCGTCATACATGATCCGGTCACAACGACGGATGAGCTTATCCCATCAGGTGAAACCTCGTCATACAGATCGAATCCAGAAGGTCTTGCAGAGTTTACGCTCTCCCGGAAAGACCCGGCTTATGTAGGAGAAGCTAAAAAAGTGCGCGCCGCAGAGAAGGCGCGCGTAGAAAACGCAAGCGTAGTGGAAGCATTGCCGGAAATCGAAAATGTGACAGAAGAGATAAAAAAGCATCTGTCGAATATTTTCGACAGATGCTGTATAGGCAGTACAATCTATGCGGTAAAACCAGGCGATGGCAGCGCAAGAGAACAAGCTGCTTCCTGTCAGAAAGTGCTGGGCGGATGGGCTAACATTGCAAAAGAATACGCAACAAAGCGTTACCGTTCCAACCTGATCAACTGGGGCATGGTTCCATTCCTCTGGCCGGAAGAAGATCTGCCATTTGAGAAAGGCGACTGGATCCTGGTTCCGGATGCAGCAAAGAGGATTGCTAATGGTGAGACCACGTTCTGCGCATATATCATCCGTCCGGGTCAGGCAGACTCCTGGAAGGAGATTGAGCTGAAAATGGATCCGCTGACAGATGATGAGAAAACGATCGTCTTAAAAGGCTGTCTTATCAATTACTACCGCAGATAGACTTAAAACCACGCTTATTCTGCGTCGGCAGAGGTGAACGTCTTGGAAATCAGAAGCTCTTCTCCGGCAGTGTAGTTGACGATGGTTTGGATTCCTTGAATTCCGGTCTCTTCCTCGACGGTTTTGCAGATGTCTCCGAAAACGGCTTTTTGTTCATCAAGTGCTTTGCCCAAGGATTCTTTCATAATGTCACTCTTAAGGGTTTCCGTGTCGGATCCGAGAACAGTCATGTCATAAGTATAGATGAGATCGTTGCCCTTGAATTCGATCGTGAGCCCTTCGTTTGCTTCCATGATTTTTTCAAATTCTTTCATCATGCTGCTGTTCTTAGCAACAAAAGATTCCAGGGTTTTTGTGTCCCCACCGGAAGGTTTCTTGCCGCAAGCCGTGAGAGCAAAGCAAAATGCAAAGCAAACAATAAGTATTAAAGCGATATAATTAGTTTTTTTCATTTCTGGACTCCTTTTTAAATAAAAATAAAGTGCTTATTTATTATACTTTTTATTAATTAATAAAACAATATGGGAGATGCGGTCTCTGACAAGTGACGTAAAAAAATCTTAATAATTTATTCATTGACATTGCCGCAAGGCAGGCATAAAATCCAAGGCACACCAGTTCAAGGTGTGCCTTTACTTCTTCCGGTTCCGGAAAGTAATTTCAAAAATACAAAACATAAAGGAGCATTTCTTTGGGTAAACCAGTGGTAGCTGTATTTGACAGCAGCCGGGAATACGTGGACCGATTTTTAAGCTACGTAAAAAAGAAGCGCGGGATCCTGTTTGAAACGATTGGCTTTACAGAAGATCAAAGCCTGGAAGAATATCTTTCCAAGAACAGAGTGCAGATCCTTCTTTATTCGCAGGAGGAGTTTGTGGACGAGAAAGATAGCAGAGAAGGACAGTGCGAAAAATATATCGACCATAGCAATGTCGGAAAATTTATTTATCTGGGTAAACGCAGGAATTCCAGAAGCCGCCTGAAACACATCATTAAATATCAGTCCATGGAAACGATTCTGTCGGAGCTGAATGAATATTTGGATCTGCGGTTCGAGGATAATCGGGAAGAGTGGAAAGGGGATATTAAAATCATCGGCATCTATTCACCCGCCCCCGGCCCATCTTCTTTGCCGACATCCTTACGGATCGCAAGCGGTTTTTCCGCTGGCAGCGCCATTCTTTACATTAATCTGGACCGTTTTCCTCTTCTTGGCCAAATAGAGGATCGCGGAAGCGGCCTTTCTGATCTGATCTTTTTCTACAGGACCAACAAAGCACAAATAACAGAAACCCTGAAAAGGACAAAGGAAAGAAGAAATGGATTTGATCTGCTTTGTGCATCCTGCGACATGGAAGATGTGGAAGAGATCCGCGCAGAGGAATGGCAGGATTTCCTTTACGAATTGGCGATCCGCGGAGAATATGACATCCTGATCCTGGATATGTATGAAGCTTTTCGGAACCTGGAAGAAATCTTTTCTATCTGCGATGAAATATACATTCTGACCAGTGAGGATTCATACGCAAGGCAAAAAACGGAAAAAATGAAGCAGTTTATGGTGGAAAAAGGGCGTACGGACCTGCTTCAGAAAATGACACGCATTTGCACGGAGGACTTTAAAAATGGCATTGATTGATGAATTGAAAAGCAGATTGATCAACAGTATTGATCTGACTCGGAATTTAAGCGATCAGGATGTTTACGAGATCATTACAAAAATGGTCATCGACGAATATCAGGACAAACGCCTGTCTCTAAAAGAAAAAATGAGGATCAGCCGGGAATTGTACAATTCTATCCGCGGACTGGATATCCTTCAGGACATTCTGGAAGATGATGAAATTACGGAGATCATGATCAATGGATTCGATAATATTTTCATCGAGAGGCAGGGAAAACTGTTTCGTTATGACGGTGCATTTTCTTCCCGTGAACGGCTGCAGGATATTATCCAGCAGATCGTGGCAAAGGCAAATAAGCGTGTGAATGAAGTATCGCCTATTGTTGACACCAGACTTTCTGACGGATCCCGCGTCAATGTTGTTTTATCTCCGATCGCCCTGAACGGCCCTGTCGTTACGATCCGGAAATTTCCGAAAAACCCAATGACAATGGAAGAGCTGATCGATCTGAAGACAATAACAGAGGAGGCGGCAGAGTTTTTGAGGAAACTAGTCGTTGCCGGATACAACATCTTTATCAGCGGGGGGACAGGCTCCGGAAAAACAACGTTTTTAAATGTTCTTTCCAATTACATTCCCAAACATGAACGCATTATCACCATTGAGGATTCTGCAGAACTGAAAATAACCGGTATAGAAAACCTGGTCAGTCTGGAATGTCGTCAGGCAAATGTGGAAGGAGAAAACGAAGTAACGATCCGCGATTTGATCAGGACGTCTTTACGAATGCGCCCGACAAGGATCGTGGTTGGAGAAGTCCGCGGCGCAGAGACGTTAGATATGCTGCAGGCCATGAATACAGGACATCTTGGATTCCCGTCTTGCCTACAATTATTTCATCGGTATTTATCCCCTCGCCTCCATCATTTGCCGGTAACACACTAGTGATTTTAATGGTTTTTCCGGACTTCAAGGTCATATCCATATCGCCATTTTCATAAACATCAATCCGTTCAATGTAGTTGAGAACCCTGTCCCTATCAATAGTCGTAAACTTCCGAAGTTCATCCAGTGCAGCTTTTATTTCATCTAGTTTGTTCTGGACAAAGGAATCATCCACTTCCAGCGCCTCTTTTTTTGCAATTGTGTCCGCAAGGTCAGCAATATTGTTTTCGATACCGTTGATCTTGGCTTTAATACGATCTTTTGCAGCATCGTTCAGACCTCCCTCCGTAAGGCTTTCTATAAGACTGTCCACCTTTCTTTCTAACGATGCTTTTTTCTTTTTTAATCCGTCAATGGATTCCATATCAGATTTTGAAGCTTCAACACATTCGGACAGAATCAGTTCAAGCGTGGAACAAACCTGTTCCTGTTCGGCAATCGCGGTTTGTAAAACACGCTTTGTGATCTCTTCCATATCCTTTTCGCTAATACGTCCTGCGGGATATGCACAATCAGAATGGCTTTTAATTCGGTATACAGGAATCGTTTCTCTTCGATCCGAATAGCCAAAATGGTATGGCCTTCCGCAGCATGCGCAAAATATTTTTCCTGCAAAGAGGTGCGTTCCGCGAAAATGAGCCTGGGTTGTATCTTTATCGGCAGTTACATAGGTGGTTTTTCTGGAATCCCTTATCCGCTGTGCCATTTCAAATAATTCTGAGGCTATAATCTGCAGATCTTTCCGGTCTACCAGTATCCATTCTTCCTTCGGAAGCATAATACGTTTTGATTTTGCCTTTCCAGTGCCAAGTTTTGAGGTTCGCTTATTAATATAAAAATGTCCGATATACCGTTCATCCTTTAGGATATTGGAGATTGTTTTTTCGCTCAGATGCTGACCTTTTTGATCTAACACTCTTTTGATGCTGGAAGGCGTTCCGTTACGAAAAACATAGTCCTCAAAAATAAACATAACGACTTCGGCCTCTTCCGGATTTATGCTAATAGTTTTAGCTTCCCTGTTCCAGGCATAGCCGAAAGAAATATCTTTAGCTGACAATTCTTTCCGTTCACACCGGAGTTTATGGGTCAGACGCCCTTTTTCACTCTGGTCACTTACATAATCCGCATCCATGGCGAATTTAAGCGAATTAAAGATCCGCTCCTTCCGATCCTCAAAATCATGAATAAAGGAATCTTCCAGGGTGAGAATGGTTGCCTCTTTCTCTCTTAGCAGACTGGTCAGCGCAAGAGAGTTAAACTCATCTCGGTTAAGGCGGGACATGGATTTGACGATGATCAGGTTTAATTTTCCTGCTTCTACGTCCTGAAGCATCCGATTATATTCCGGGCGGTTATAATCACTCTTGCCGGAGATTCCATCATCAATGTAAATATCTTTTATCGAGATATTTGGATGATCCTCCACATAGCTTTTTGCCAATGCCACCTGGTTGGAACAGGATTCCTTTTGGCTGTCATTATCTGTTGACACGCGGGCATATACACCGGCCCGCACAGTTTCGGCCGGCAGTTTTCCGGCCACGATTTCTTTTATTACATCTACATAATTCATATACCCTTCTCCCTTCTGTATTTCAAAAACCCATCCTGTAATGAATAGATATCCATTTGCAGAGCCTCCCGGATCTTGCAAAAATTTGAAGTCCGCCAATGGACATCTGTTAAATTTGGAACGAGAAGCAGATCATAGTCCTCTTTCTGCTCGATGATTCTATGCAGATTGATCTGCGCCCCGTCGTTCTGAATCAAGCCCTCATCAAAAAACTGGTCTTTGACCGACCAGTTTGTTTTTAGCTTTGTAAATAATTTCATCGTATCGTTCTGAACGGTAACGATTTGTTTCTGCGGATCCGCTTCTCCGAACCTGCTGTTATATGTCACGACCTTCAACGGCTTATCAAACGGCTCTTCTTCAAAAATAAAGATGCCATTTTCGACTGAATAGATAGTTATCCCTTTTTCCCTGAAACATTTCATTATCTCCATGCATTTTTTAGTGTTTTTACTCAGATGATAGAAATCTTTCACGATCAATACATCGTATTGTTCGCAGCTTTCTGTTAAGCGGTCAAATTCATGGCGGTCGCATCTGCGAAGGCTTTTATCGCAGAAAACAGCTACAACGTCAAAACCCCTGGATTCTGCAAATTCTCCAAGGGTTTTTATCTGTGTTTCATATACAATCGGGCGTTTTTCCGATCCGTCCGTAAAGTGATAGATTGCTGCTTTTGGGGTCATCGTCGCCTTTTCCTCCTTTCCACTATGTTCATGACTGCCTCAAAAGGAGTAGGATCGTTTACTCCGCAGATATCTGTGCGTTTCAGTAACTCTTCCTTCCTCCGGCGGTTAATTCTTTGTTTGGTTCTTTTTTTCATCAGTATTCCTTTCTGCAGGGTATGCTTAATAATCTTATTTGCAATACAGCGACATCCGATTCTTCGGGAAACGCCGGGTTCAAATGAACCGAAATTTTATTGTCACCACGCGGGTTTGGCTTGCCACAATTTGGGCAAAAAAACCCTGTCGGGTGTTTATGCCGTAGCCAACACCCGAGGATTATCGTCAACCGTTATTGTTTTCTTTATTGCCATGATCTTATTCGCCGCCATGTTATAAAGTGTTTCGTCAATTGCATCAGTACGACGCAGGTCATTCAGCAGTAACAATTCAAGCGATAATTCAGTTTTTTTCTTATTCATCCAATCTCCTTTCTGTGCTCTAAAAGCACCGCTACGTTCTTCTGAGCACATTATAAAACACATGTTCGTACTTTGCAAGCACTTTTTAGTCCTTTTTGTAAAAATGTTCTTTTGTGGATCATTTTTGTGCTTTTGCAGATAGATTTTATGTGTTAAAATGTCTTTAATTTCAGGAATTGTTGAATATGGAGGAGATTATGGTTTGGATTAAAATGTCGGCCGGAATGGATCCGATGGATTTTAATGACAATACAGAAGCTGATAGGATTGGAAGCAGGATCCGTAAAATTCGTATGGAGCTTGGTTTGTCACAAACGGAATTAGGAGAAATGGTTGCTCTTACCGCTGACAGGATTCAAAAATACGAAAATGGAGCGAGAAAGCCAAAACCGGAAATGTTAAAGAAAATTGCAGACGCACTGGGCGTCAGCACTTTAGCGCTATCAGATCCGATTGTGTTAAATTACATAGGCGCTATGTATGCCTTCTTTGAAATGGAAGAAACATATGATCTTAAAGTTGTCGATGAAAATGGGCGTCTCAAGCTGATATTTGGTGATGGGCGAATTGGTAATACCATGAACAAATATCTTTCTGAATGGGAAGAAGAAAAAGCCCGGGTTGATAAAGAGTTAGAATCTGCATCTTCCGAAACGGAAAAACAAGCAATAAAGAAAGATTATGATTTTTGGAAATGGAGTTATCCAGATGCTTTGGTTGATCAGTCGACTAAAGCCCAGAAGAAAGCCAGGATCCAAGAGAGAATAGAGCAGCTACAACAAGTGCTTTCAGAATTGGAAGAAGAAAAGTAGGGATTTATGGACAATTTAACTCCAATTACATAGAGTTGGAAGATTCTTCCCTCTATAAAACTGCTGGTATTCCGTTGCAGATATTTGATATATCCCGTTTTCATAATCTGTAAAGATATCATATTCATTATCCAGGTCAAACCATTTCAAATCTGGTTGTCACCTCGCATGCGAAGGGTCTGTAGAAAAAAAGGTTTGATTCCAAAATTGATTCCAAATTTTAG
>JAZNHY010000206.1:0-3478 GCA_045577235.1 Lachnospiraceae bacterium | reverse complement strand
AAATAACCCGGTGCAAAATCTTTTGCTTCCCGAAAATCGTACGGTGCGATGCCTCCGGACAGTTCGTCCGAGAAGGCAGCTGCTGCATCGTAAGCAATGCCGTCAATACTTCCGTCCGCCGTAAAGGTAGTCGCATAATGATCTTTCACAATATAATTTACGGTGCGGTGCTCCACGGCTGAAGATACCTTCAATTTTTCCGGTGCCTTCACGTTATAGACCCAGTATGGCATGTAGATGCCGCGCAGTTTCTCCACTTCCGAGTCTTTCTTCATGTCCGATGGCACAAACAGCGAATGCTTGACCTTGCGGAAATATTCCTGCATGCCCTGCTCCGCCGTCAGTTTGAACGGAATCACCACATCTGGTTTTCGGATGCGCGAGAGCCGGCTTTGCAGCGTGACCTGTGATCCGCAGTAAGAACAGAATGTCACCGCGCTCTGATCTAAGCTGTAGATCTCGCCTCCGCATTGTGGACAGGTAAAGATGGTCGCTTCGATGGTTTTGGAGTCTTGTTTCTTCTCTGGCTCTTCAACCGTCTTCTCCTGATACTCTGCTGCGGTAACCTCTTTTTCCTCTATCAGGTCCGCCGGGGAAAACTCGCTGCCGCAGTATTCACATTTAATAATTTCGGTACCCGGCAGGAAATCCAGTTCCCCGCCGCAGTGTGGACATTTATACATGTAGTCTCCTTGATCCGGCAGTCATCTGCCTGCCGTTTCTTTAATAATAAAGGCCACCGTTTCGGCAGCCTTTATCTTATCCTTTTAAGTATGTTTTATCAAGTTGTCAGTCAAGGTCAACACGGAAATTATCCTTGAATTCCGCATACACTTCCGGCAGAATCTCAGCCAGATGCCGATACTCCTTGACGTTGTGCAGAAGGAGCCCCTCAGCCAGTTCCCAGATGACCGGACGGTTCTGATCATAGGTATACTTTTCACCGTCAAAACTCCATCCCATATAGAAACGTGTCCGCAGCTCGCATCCGCCTTCCGGCTTCTGACGCAGGAAATGGATCATTGTGCCGTTCGTAGAGATAATGGTTCCCGTGAACTTCTCCCATTTTGCCTTATCAAAGCCGACCTCCCATGGCGGAACAAAATGGATTGGGAATCTTCTGGCTTCTGCACCTGGTACGATGACTTCCTCCACCATATGCGTCGTGTTCCAGTAACGCTCTTTCATGGAGAGATTCTCGTTCAGGCTGATCTCCGGATCCTGGGTCTGGCAGTAGAAATGATCATCTTTATCCCAGATCATATAACGGAAAGAATCCAGGCCATGCCATGCAAACCAGAAATCAAGCATTTCCGGCGTTACGTTTGGCATGTCGGTCAGGTTCGATACTTCCATGCCTCCTTCTGGATGAAGGAAGATACCAAATTCATCTTTCTGATAGCCGTCTTCAAACATGCAGTTGATGTCCCAGATCGGCACACATTCTGCATCGCCAAAGTCTCTGTTTTTAACTCGCTCTACGATGTCTGCCGGAACTGGTGCAATATCACGGACATAATATTTATACAAAGGACTGTTTTTTTGTTTTTCTGTTAATTCACCCATCTTATTTGTTACCTCCTGATGAATTATTTATTACAGGAAAATTGTATCACAAAAAAACAAAAGGGATTGTGAAAACCCCTTTTGTAACAATCTTAATTTTAAATAACCTGATTTAATATTTAGATAAAGAAATCGTAATGATCAATCGCTTTACAGCAATCAGATCATGGCTGCCACATCATCCTCACAGCTCCGCATTGCAAGGATGGTCTTTTCCATTAATTCTTCCAACGGCCAGCCCAGCTGCTCTGCTCCGCGTGCGATGATATCCCTCGAGCACCCTGCTGCAAACTTTTTATCTTTATATTTTTTCTTCAGACTGGAGACTTCCATGTCTTTGCAGCTCTTTGATGGCCGCATCAGCGCAGCCGCTCCAATCAAACCGGTCAGTTCGTCTGCTGCAAACAGTACTTTTTCCATCTCATCAACAGGCTCCACATCAGAGCAGATGCCGTAGCCATGGCTGCAGACAGCATGGACCAGATCATCCGATGCATTGATCTCTGCCAGCAGCTCTGGTGCTTTCTGACAATGCTCTTCCGGCCAGTTTTCAAAATCCACATCATGAAGTAGTCCTGCCATTGCCCAAAAATCCGCATCATCGGCATAGCCCAGTTCATTGGCATACCAGCGCATCACGGCCTCAACCGTATAAGCATGCTGCAGATGAAAAGTCTCCTTGTTATATTTCTTTAATAACTCCAGTGCATCTTCGCGGGTCACATTCAGATTTTTTCCCATTTCACACCTCTTTCTATTTTCATGTGCACAACCATTATTTTGCCTGCCCTGTGTCAGGGCAAAGGCAGGTCGTGCATCTTAATTCTTCAGACTATGGATCGGAGCCGGGATCCGTCCGCCTCTGTGAATAAAGTCAGCGCTGCTCTCCGAATGAACTGGCATGATCGGTGCTGTACCTAAAAGGCCGCCCAGTTCAATGAAATCGCCAACCTTCTTGCCTGGAGCCGGGATCACACGGACCGCCGTCGTCTTGGTATTGATCATACCGATGGCTGCCTCATCTGCAATAATAGCAGAGATCGTTTCTGCTGAGGTATCTCCCGGGACCGCGATCATATCCAATCCTACCGAGCATACACATGTCATCGCTTCCAGTTTATCAATTGTCAGCGTGCCGCAATTAGCTGCTGCAATCATTCCCTCGTCTTCCGATACAGGAATGAAAGCACCTGATAATCCTCCAACAGAAGAAGATGCCATAATGCCGCCCTTTTTGACCGCATCGTTCAAAAGAGCAAGTGCTGCCGTGGTTCCATGCGTACCGCAAGTCTCTAAGCCCATCTCCTCCAGGATTCGTGCAACAGAGTCACCAACAGCCGGCGTCGGAGCCAGAGAAAGATCCACAATACCAAACGGTGTATCTAACCTGCGCGATGCCTCCTGTGCAACCAGCTGACCCACACGGGTCACACGGAACGCCGTTTTCTTAATGGTCTCAGCCACTTCATCAAATGGTCTGCCCTTCATATCCTTTAATACATGATGCACGACGCCCGGTCCTGACACGCCTACATTAATAACTTTTTCCGGCTCGCCCACCCCATGGAATGCACCTGCCATAAACGGATTATCTTCTACTGCATTGCAGAATACTACTAGTTTAGCGCAGCCTATACCCTCACGGTCAGCGGTTGCTTCTGCCGTCTGCTTGATGATCCGCCCCATCAGCTCCACTGCATCCATGTTGATGCCGGTCTTGGAAGATCCCACGTTGATGGAGGAACAAACCAAGTCAGTCTCCGAAAGTGCTTTTGGGATGGATGTGATCAGCCGCTTATCTGCATCTGACATACCCTTTTGTACCAGCGCAGAATAGCCGCCTATAAAATCAACGCCGCAGGTCTTTGCCGCCTTATCCAGTGCATGCGCAAACAGGGAATAATCCGCATCT
>JAZNHY010000205.1:0-3186 GCA_045577235.1 Lachnospiraceae bacterium | reverse complement strand
GAGAATTCTTTATGCTGTTCATTCCTGCAGCCGGTATCACGCCGTTTGTGCTATGGAAGATCTATCTGCTTATTTCCGCCGGATCACTTGATTCCTTAAGTGAAGGGACCGGAGTAAATGCACGTTCCTTCTATGAATTAGTGACACGTTACTATGGATGGAACCTGGCTCCTATCTTTTTGATCCTTGCCATCGTGATCCTGGCGATCCGATTCAAAGAGGAAAAAGGGAAAGAGAACCCGCTCCGTTTCTTCTTCCTGATCGCTACCGGTGTCCTGATCGTATTGTTCATCAATCCATTTACGATGCCGTATGTAGAAAGCTATATCACAGGAGTTGGCGTTTACTGGCGCGTCTTCTGGCTTCTGCAGACCAATATCGTGATCGCAGCAGGTTTCTCCAGGCTCTGTATGCTTCCGGCCAAAAAACTGCGGCAGTCTGCTTTGGTCGTTTTTGTCAGCTTTGTCCTGCTGGTCTCCGGCCATAATATCTTTCTGGATGAGGATGTTGCTGAATCGTTTGATAATCCGCAGAAAGTATCTGCAGATACCATTAAAATTGCAGGTGCGATCGAAGAAGATGTCAGTGCCAAAGATCTTGATCTGACCGAAGAAGAGATCCGGGAATTGATGAAAGAAAGCATTGTTCTGATGCCGCGTGATCTTTCCCGCGAGTTAAGACAATATAAAGATATCTCTTTGATCTATTATGTTTATATATCCAATAACTACATGCAGTATCAGACAAAATATGAATATTCCCGTCTGAAAGCTCTGTACAATTCTCTTTATACTTATCATAACATCACGCCGGAGTATGTCCGCAGGGAAGTAAAGTTCCTTGGGATCAACTACGTGGCAATCCCGGCAGACGAAGAAAAAGCCATGGCAGGTTCTCTTCCGGAGGATTTTGAACTCATCTGCAATGGCTCTGACTTTAAACTCTATAAAACGAATATCAATTAATTATCCGATCACATCTGACATGGAATAAAGACCTGCCTTCTGCTGCGAAAGGAAGAGGGCTGCATTTAATGCACCGTTGGCAAACACTGCCCTGGAGAAAGCCGTATGGCGGATCTCAATGACTTCATCCGTACCGGCAAAGATCACCTCGTGTTCTCCCACGATAGTTCCGCCGCGTACAGAACTGATGCCGATCTCATTCTGCGGACGCACACTGCGCCGCTCATTCCGGCCATAGACATAATCAAAGTCTTCCTGTGTGCCTTCTTTTACCGCATCGGCCAGCATAATGGCTGTTCCGCTCGGAGCATCCACTTTGGTCCGATGATGCTTCTCCACGATTTCTACATCAAAACCGGCTCCAGTCAGGGTCTTGCTGATATCTTTGATCACTTTTAGCAGGGTATTGATGCCCATGGACATATTGCCGGAACGCAGAATTGGCACCTCTTTGGAAAGAGAATCAATCTCCGCTTCCTGCTCTTTGCTAAGACCAGTCGTGCAGATCACTGCAGGAATTTTCGTCTCACGGATATAAGCAAACAATCCATCCATTGCAGTAGCAGTGGAAATATCAATGATCACATCCGCTTTTTCTTTCACATCTGCTAATGTTTCGTAAATCGGATAGGATTTCCCGCCATCCGGAGTATCTGCTCTGTCCACTCCGGCAGCGATATGAATCTCTTCATAATTGGCCGAAAGTGTACTGACCATATTTCCCATTCTGCCGTTGCAGCCGTGAATCAAAACATTGATCATAACGAATTCCTCCGCTTTATTTTGCCAGCTGGATGCCGTAATCGGTAAGTGCCTTGCGCAGACGTTCTTCATTCTTTGGATCCATGGAGCAAAGAGGGCTTCTTAACGGACCAACTTCCATTCCCATCATGTTCATAGCAGTCTTGACCGGAATCGGGTTAACTTCACAGAACAGGGCATTGATCAGATCCAATGCTTCCAGCTGCATTTTCCGGCTCTTTGCAATATCGCCATCAAAGAAAGCCTGGCAGATATCATGGGTCTGCTGCGGAGCGATGTTACTCAGAACAGAGATAACACCAATGCCGCCCAAAGACATGATCGGTACGATCTGGTCGTCATTACCGGAATAGATATCCATGACCGGATCTTCCTGCAGGAGGGCTGCCAACTGTGCGATCTGGGAAATATTACCGCTGGCCTCTTTCACTGCTACGATGTTCTCACACATCTTGCCCAGTTTCACTGCTGTTTCCGGAAGCATATTCACGCCGGTCCGGCTTGGGACATTGTATAAGATGATCGGCAGGTCAACGCCTTTTGCCAGGCGGACATAATGCTCGATCAGACCTTTCTGTGTACATTTGTTGTAGTACGGGGTGACCATTAACAGCCCATCTGCACCCAGTTTCTGGGAAGTTGTGCTGGTCTCCTCTGCTGTACGTGTGTTGTTGGAACCGCATCCGGCGATGATCGGGATACGTTTTTTGGCTGCAGCCACGGCACAGCCGACTGCTTCCATATGCTCTTCCACGCTCTGGGTGGACGGCTCGCCTGTGGTTCCGCAGACAATAATGGCATCAGTTCCATTGTTAATATGGAATTCTACCAGTTCCTCGATCTTCTCGAAATTGATATCTTCGTTTTCTTTCATTGGTGTGACCATTGCCACGCCTGCACCTTTAAAAATTGCCATAATTGTCTCCTTTTTTCTCAGACTCTTTTTATTTATCAGGCGCACCATTACGGTGCGCCTGTATGTTCTGCCTAATCGTTCAAGTGCGGGAATCAGCCATCTTCATCATCTCTGGTTTCTTCATCCTTCCTGGACTGCTCTTCCTCTTCCTTCTTTCTGGACTCCTCTTCCTCTTTCCGCCTGGACTCCTCCTCGCGGCTCTTGGACTCCCATTCCGCGTTATGGATATTACAGGTCGTTGTTGGCGGAGCCAGTTTGCTGTCTTCGGTTGTACCCTTTGGTTCACTGCCGGTAACATCCATCGGCCTTACACGACAGACCATATCAATAACTTTTGGACAATATTCGTTAGGAAGCAGTTTTGAGTCAGCACAAACACGGCATGTCGTATGTACATCGCAAGCTGCACTCGGAACAGTTCCTTCTGCAAAATATTCAGTGATAACACATCCCGCATCACCTCCGCAGGATCCATTCGGGATCTTACCGGATTTCTTACAGATGGTCGCCTGGACGATGCCGCCTGTCATTTCAAACCAGCCG
>JAZNHY010000204.1:0-16787 GCA_045577235.1 Lachnospiraceae bacterium | reverse complement strand
GGCAGTAAGGTGCAGGATGCGCATGAAGCTATCCGCCCGACGGACATTACTGTTGTGCCGGATATGCTGAAGACAAAACTGGACCGTGATAATTTCCGTCTCTACCAGCTGATCTGGAAGCGCTTCGTAGCCAGCCGCATGACCAATGCGCGCTTTGAGGTGACATCGATCCTGTTTGCTGCCGGAGATTATGTATTTAAGGCAAATGCATCCAAGCAGATCTTTGACGGCTTTATGAGCGTCTATACATCTGCGGATGAAGAAAAAGAAGAGAAGAATAATGTCGTATCAAATCTGACTGCTGATGCGAAAATTGACAGCTGTGAGTACGATCCTTCTCAGCATTATACACAGCCGCCGGCTCATTTTACGGAGGCATCACTGGTCAAGGCAATGGAGGAGGCAGGGATTGGACGTCCAAGTACCTATTCCCCAACCATTACGACCATTCTGGCACGCCGTTATGTACGGAAAGATAAGAAGAACCTGATGGTTACTGAACTGGGTAAAGTGGTCAATGATATCATGGTCACGGCTTTCCCGGAGATCGTAGACGTGCAGTTTACTGCAAAGGTTGAGGATAAACTGGATAAGATCGAAGAAGGCGATATGGAGTGGAAAAGTATCCTGCGCGATTTCTATCCGGGATTGAAGGATTCCATTGATGCAGCCAGAAGCAAACTGACAAAGATTAAAGTGAAAGATGAAGAGATCGATGTCATCTGCGATAAATGCGGCAGAAACATGGTCATCAAATTTGGACCGCACGGCAAATTCCTGGCATGCCCGGGATTCGCGGAATGCCGCAATACCATGTCGATCGTGGAAAAAGCCGGCGTAAAATGCCCGAAATGCGGCAAGGAACTGATCGTCCGGAAGACAAAGAAAGGCAGACGTTATTACGGCTGCGAAGGATATCCGGACTGTGACTTTATGTCCTGGACCAAGCCTGGCGATAAGAATGCCGGAAAAGAAGAGGAACCTGTAACAGAAGAAGCATGAAGCGAACGATTCGAAACTATTTGATCCGTATCCTGATCATGGTCGTCTTATCGGCCATTGTTGTTCTGGTCGCAAGAGCGCTTCGCCCAAGTTATGCAGATTCTGCGGAGCAGAGGGCAGGGGCAGAGATCACGGAAAAATATGATCTGACATTGTGGTATTACGATGCCGACCTGAAAAATTACATGGAAGTCGTCAAAAATGAGTACTTCCGCCATTGTGGTCTGCGCGTAGACTGTCAGCTTGTTCCTGTGGTCGATTTCTTTGAGCAGATCAACTCCCGCAATATGGTTGGTAAAGACGCGCCAGATCTGTATGTTACGGGAACGGATAAACTGGAGGAAGCCTATTTGGGCGGAGTCGCCCGTGTGAACGAGGACGCAGAGACGTATTCTCTGCGGAATTATTCCCGTAATGCGCTTTCTGCTGTTATGTATGACGGAAAACTGGTCGGTTATCCGCTTTGTTTTGATACGGCGTTTTTTGTCTATAACAAATCCTTGCTGGAAGAAAAACCGGATTCCTTTGCTTCAATCGAAGAAATGTCTGCTTCCTTTGTGAAAGATCCGGAGTCTGTGGTTGATATGGTCATGCTTTACAATGTTGCGGATATGATCAGCAATTACCCGTTTATCGGTGCTTATCTGGATATGGGCGGTGTCAACGGGGATGATGTAAACTCGTTCAATGTATACGGCGAAGAAATGCTGGAAGCTGCATATTTCTATCAGGAACTCAGCGCCAACCTGCATACGGATATGGAAACGACAACGTATGATCTGGCAGAAAACAGTTTTGTTTTCGGACGGAGTATGATGTCTATTTTGAACTGTCGTTCCATTGCTGCATTGAATAAAAACGGAACAGATTATGTGATCTGCAAGATGCCGAAACTGAATGAAGAATTAAATACAAAAACTCTTTCCGCAAACTGGTGCGTTTGTGTCAATCCGGGGACGTCTGATCCGGAGCGTGTCATTCAGCTTGCGAAATTCATGACCTTTGATAGAGCGGACCTTATTTACGATGCAACCGGCTATATGAGCTGCGCCAGACTTTCTTACAAAGAAAAAGGTTTTGCAGACGTGTATGCACAGTATGAGATGTCCGGCAGCCTTCCAAAACTGATCGAAACGGAAGAGATGTGGAAGGAGCTTAAGACTTTGCTGAATAACATCTGGAATGGTTCTGATGTGGCAGCGGAGTGCAGTTCGTTCCAGTCCAAAGTTCATGATCTTTTAATGTTCCGAAGAGAAGGAAATCAATAAGAAAAATTGACATAATTGTTACAAAAGTATTGCAGAAGTTGTTAATATTTTGTAAACTGTTGGGGTCAGAGGTTCTTTTCTATCATTTTTGATGGAGGAGAACATGAATAATAGAAAAATTATCAAAATTTTACTGGCAGTATTGTGTTTTGTGGCCGCAGGTATTCTTTTTACGTACCTGACAAAGAAGCCACCGGCAGAGCCTGCACAGGGCGCTGTTTCAACGGACTTGGAAACTCTTTCCGAGGAAGAGAGTACCTCTCAGACACCGGATCAAGTCTGTGTTCATGTCTGCGGCAGCGTGAATCATCCGGGTGTTTATTATCTGGAAGAAGGTGCCCGGATCCATGAAGCGGTGGAACTGGCCGGCGGAATGACTGAAGATGCTGCAGGTGATGTGATCAATCTGGCAGAAGTGGTCTGTGACGGAGAAAAGATCTACATCCCCAGCAAGGAAGAGCTGGCTGAAGGGTTTAGCGTGGAAGATCCGCAGCAGGCGGATGACGGCCTTATAAACATCAATACGGCTTCGCTGGATGAATTAAAGAAGCTGCCGGGAATCGGCGATATCAAAGCAGAGGCGATCATCGCATACCGGGAAGAAGCAGGCAGGTTTGACAGCATCGAGGACATCATGAATGTTTCTGGCATTAAAGATAGTTCCTACGAGCAGATCAAGGATTATATAAAGGTATAGGGATTATGAGTAAAGTATTGGTCGTGGATGATGAGAAACTGATCGTCAAGGGAATCAAGTTTTCCCTGGAGCAGGACGGCATGGATGTGGAATGCGCTTACGATGGAGAAGAGGCATTGTCCATGGCCCAGAAATGCGAATATGATGTCGTGCTCCTGGATATCATGCTTCCGAAAATGGATGGTTTTGAGGTCTGCAAGGCGATCCGTGAATTCTCAAATATGCCGATCATTATGCTGACCGCAAAAGGCGGGGATATGGATAAGATCCTTGGTCTGGAATATGGGGCAGATGACTATATTACGAAACCGTTTAATATCCTTGAAGTTAAGGCAAGGATCAAGGCGATGTTCCGCCGGAGCAGACGCGGGAACTTTGCAGAGGCACCTGGTGAGATCGTTAAAAATGATCTGCGTATGGATCTGGATGCCAGAAGAGTGTTTATCAAGGATAAAGAGGTTAATCTGACTGCCAAGGAATTTGACTTGCTGGAACTTCTTGTTAACAATCCGAATAAAGTCTACAGCAGAGAGCAGCTTCTGAGTATCGTCTGGGGGTATGAGTATCCGGGCGATGTCCGTACAGTGGATGTACATGTGAGAAGACTTCGCGAAAAAATCGAAGAGAATCCAAAAGAGCCAAAATATGTAAATACAAAGTGGGGAGTGGGTTACTATTTTAAAGCGTAGTAAGGTCTTCTTTTCGAGCCTGCGTTTTCGAATATTATTCATAATTATCGTAGCCGGCGTAATCCCGCTGCTTATTCTGGAACTTGTTGTGATGAACGTAGCGGAGAGCACGGTCATCGAAACCAGAAAGAAAAATGTCAATGCCCAGTTTTCGGTACTGGGTTCTTATTATTCCAAATCTATTAATGCCCAGTCCAATGATATGGGCAGTAAGTTTGACGACATGGCGGAAGAGGTCGCTAATGTCTTCTTAAACCGTATTCAGATTATCGACCGGAGTTTTAATATCGTCAGCGATACCTATCAGATCAACAAAGGAAAGCTGTGTATTTCTTCGGATGTCAATAAGTGTTTTAACGGAAATAACCAGGCATTTGCAGATAAGAAAAATAAATGTCTCGTCCTGACACAGGCCATAAAAAGTCCGGATTCGCAGGACATCAGCTATGTTATGTTTGCAACATCCTCCATTGCAGATATTTATACTGCCATGGATTCGATCCGGCTGGTCGTGGCGGCAGTTGTGATCATTCTGGTCGTAGTGCTGCTGGGATTTGCGTTCTTTGCGTCTTACCGGATGGTCAAACCGTTTAGGAAGATCGAAGAGACCATTGAGCATATCGGAAAAGGCGGTACAGCTGAGCGGATCAATCTGTCCGGAAGCAGTGAGGTTGAAACGATCTCCAATTCCTTTAACATGATGCTGGATCGGATCAACCAGCTGGAAGAATCCCGCCAGGAATTTGTGTCCAATGTCTCGCATGAGTTGAAGACGCCGATCACCTCTATGAAGGTGCTTGCCGAATCGCTGGTGGGACAGCAGGGCGTTCCGGAAGAACTGTACCAGGAGTTTATGGGTGATATCATCGGCGAGCTGGATCGGGAGAATCTGATCATTTCTGATCTGCTGACCCTGGTCAAGATGGACCGCACCGGTCTGGAAATGAATATCACACAGGTCAATATCAACGACCTGATCGAGGCGGAGCTGAGACTTCTTCGCCCGCTTGCTGCTGAGAAAAATTTTGAACTGGTCTTTGAAAGCTATCGGCCGATCATTGCTGAAGTGGATGAGACCAAATTTTCGATGTGTATTTCCAACCTGGTAGGAAATGCAATCAAATACAATAACAATGATGGCTGGGTCCACGTTTCCCTGAACGCGGATGCCACCTATTTCTACGTGAAAGTGCAGGATAATGGTTTTGGTATTCCGGAAGATAGTCTGGAGCATATTTTTGACCGCTTCTACCGTGTGGATAAAGCAAGAGACCGCGCAACAGGAGGAACCGGATTGGGTCTTGCGATTACCAGGAGTATTGTCACTGCACATTACGGCACAATTAAAGTATTCAGTGAAGTGGATGCCGGGTCTACGTTTACCATGCAGATCCCGCTGACGCATGTACCGGAATAGACTAATGAAAAAAGCTAAGAAATTATTCGCCATTATGATCATGCTGCTGCTTTGTGCGGGGATGCTATCCTCGCTTTCCGCATGTGGAAAAAGGAATGTGGCAGAGGAAGATCTCTATATGATCTATTACTGTAATCAGGATGCGGATGATCTGGTCTACCAGGAAACAGAAATCAAAGATTCTGCTTCCAAGGAACAGGTGGATCTTGCACAGCAGCTTTTGGATACCATGTTTGCCTATGATCCGGAGGATACAACGTATTATTCTGTAAAACCGAGGGATGTCCATCTGAATGGTATGATCATTAAAGATGGTGTTATCACATTGGATTTTGATTCCAATTATCTGAAAATGTCCAACGTGCGCGAGATCCTGATGCGTGCGTCTGTCGTGCTGACGCTGATCCAGATCAAGGGTATTGATGGTGTTGCATTCACGGTGGAGGGCGAGCCTGTCACCGATGGAAAAGGAAACGCCATCGGCACCATGACCAGGGAGCGATTTGTAAATGTCCTCCTTAATGAAGAGGGTATGCTCAAGCAGGAGTCAGATCTCAGGCTGTATTTTGCGGATGAAAACAACGAGAAGCTTGTTCCGATCACTTACCGGTTTACGATCGATAACAGTAACTCTTCTCTGGAAGAGTATATTGTGGCCAAGCTTATAGAGGGTCCGGAAAAAGGCGTTGCCAATCCGACGATGGGCAAAAATATCAAGGTGATCAGTGTGGTGACGACTGATTATATCTGCTATGTGAATTTTGATCCTTCTTTCCTGGAGCAGAATCAGGTGGTCAGCGATGAACTGATGATCTATTCCATTGTGAATTCTTTATGTGATCTTCCGTATGTGAATGGTGTGCAGATCTTAGTGGATGGTGAATCCGAAATCATGCTGCACAAAACGTTTTCTCTGGCACAGGTCCTGCGCCGGAACACGGATCTGATCACAAAATAAATCCTATCTGAACTTTATATGTCTTTTTTATGATTCGGCGAAAACTCTTTTTGGCAGCTCTCATTTTGGCAGCTTTCTTTTTTATTCTGATCGTTATCTTTCAGGCTGATCTTCTTCCTGCCATGCCTAAGCAGAATGCGGCTGTGATCCTGACTGGAAAAGTGCATAAGATCGAAGAGAAGGAGAAGCAGGTGCTTCTTTTTCTTTCCCATGCGAAAGGTGAGGAGGACGGGACGGTTTCTTCTTACGGGCCTGTGATCCTGTCGGTATCTGCAGAACAGTTTTCAGACGCGAAGATCCGGATCGGAAACAGGATCCAAGCTGCCAGCACCTACATGGGGTTTGGAAAAGCCAGAAATGCAGGAAACTTTGACGAAGAGAACTATTACCGTTCAATGGGGATTTCGGGCAAGTTCCGGCTGCAGAA
Organism: Lachnospiraceae bacterium; assembly: GCA_045577235.1. GTDB lineage: Bacteria > Bacillota > Clostridia > Lachnospirales > Lachnospiraceae > RGIG5612. Next base: position 10,329 of record JAZNHY010000204.1, on the reverse strand, counting down.
AAAAGGAAAGATAGAAATAACAAATGCTTCTTTTGATGCGGGACGCCAGTGGCTCTTTGAGATCCGCAGGAAGATCCGCCGTATTTTCCAGAGCATTCTGGAACGGGATGAAGAAAAAGCAGGTATCTTCTCGGCTATTGTATTGGGAGATCGGTCCGGGGTCGAGTCAGATGTGAAGAACTTGTATCAGAAAAACGGGATCGCGCATGTTCTAGCGGTATCCGGTCTGCATATCTCCCTGATAGGCATGGGCCTTTTTAAAATCCTCCGGAAACAATTCTACGTTCCGGTCTCGGCCATCCTTTCCGGAAGCGTGATGGTCCTCTTTTGTATCTTAAGCGGCGGGAGTGCGTCCGCTATCCGGGCAACCATAATGTTCCTGCTGCGCATGGTTGCAGCAATGAGGGGAAAGACGTTTGACCTTCTTTCAGGCCTTTCCTTTGCAGGATTCGTGCTGCTGCTGACCAATCCGTTGTACCTGACCAACTCAGCATTTCTGCTTTCTTTCGGAGCCATCCTTGGTCTGGCTTTGCCTGGTCACGCTGCAGAGAACTTTCTTTCTGTCGAAAACTCTGCGGTGAAGGCTTTTTTTGCGAGCCTTTCGGTTTTTCTGATGACAGCGCCAATCCTGATGAGTATCTATTTTGAGATCAGTCTGTTCAGCGTGCTTTTGAATCTGGCTGTCATCCCTTTGATGAGTCTGATCTTAGGAAGCGGGATATTGGGCGGGATCAGCGGCTTATTGAGTCTGGCTCTGGCGCGTTTTGCCATAGGCCTGGGGACGTATCTTCTTTCTTTTGTGGAGATCTTATGCCGCGTCCTGGACTATCTGCCGTTTCTGGTTTTTATTACAGGGAAACCGTCTGCGGCACGGATCATTCTGTTTTACGCTCTCCTGTTAGGAGGAACTGTCTTTTTGGGATGGCTGGTCCGAAAAGAGAGGGCAGGGATATCGTTCTTTCGCAACAAGCCTGAACAATGGAAGTGGAGCGGCATCGGCATTTGGATCCTGCTGCTTTTGTTTGTATTGTTTTTGCGTATCCCGCATCATGATCTGCAGATCACATTTCTGGATGTGGATCAGGGAGATGCCATTTTGATCGAGATGCCTTCCGGGGAGGTCTGTCTGATTGACGGGGGTTCATCATCCGTTTCGGATGTTGGGACGAGGCGGATGGAGAGCGCTATAAAGTACTGTGGGATCTCTGAGATTGATTATGCTTTTGTGTCCCATACCGACAGTGACCACTTTTCCGGTATGCTGGAACTGATGGAAGAAAGCGGGGCAGGAAGCATCCGCATCCGGCATCTTTGTCTTCCTGTTTTTGAAGAAAATGAGAATCAGGCTCTTCTGCTTAAGGCGGCTGAGAAGAGGGGCGTTCCGGTTACGTTTCTTTCTTCCGGGATGATGTATTCTTTTGGAAAGGTGCATCTTACCTGTCTTCATCCTGCTTCCGGCACAACCTATTCCAATGTAAATGCGGCAAGCGAGGTGCTGTCTTTGACTTATGGAGGTTTTTCGGCTTTGTTTACCGGAGATCTGGAACAGGAAGGAGAGCAGGAGCTGCTTCATCGTTTTTCCTCCCTGGATCATGATCTGCTGAAAGTGGGACATCATGGCTCCAGGGATGCATCATCGTCAGCTTTTCTGGAGGCCGTCTCACCGCAGATCGCAGTGATCTCGGTGGGCAAAAAGAATCCATATGGCCATCCGCACAAAGAGGCTGTGGAACGGCTTACGGAGTGCGGCGCCAAGATCTATCAGACTGCAGAGAGCGGACAGATCCGGGTGAGGGTCGATCAAACAGGTGCTGTGACGATAAATACGATGTTTTAGGCAAGGCGAAACTTGAGATAATCGGCATTCTGCGCTATAGTTAGTAGGATCAAAAGAAGGGAAAAGAAGGAAGTTGGCAGTGATCCAGTTTTCCAAAGACTCTCTTGCAAATGTTTATCTGTTTTACGGGGAAGAGAGTTATAAGAAACGTATTTACCGGGAAAGCCTGAAAAAGGCGGCTATTGGAAATAATGATATGAATTACTCTTATTTTGAGGGGAATTCGATCAATTTCAACAGCGTTTATGACAGTGTCGTGACGCTTCCTTTCTTTGCGGATAAACGGCTTGTTGTGGTGGAGAATTCCGGCAAGTTCAAGGGAAAGGCGGCAAAAGAAACAGAAGATGGAGCAGATGATGAAAAAGTATCCGGGGGAGATGAAATGCTCCTTAAGATCCTGGAGGATCTCCCGGAGAGCACCTGCCTGGCTTTCTTTGAGGATAGCGCTGCTAAGAATAAAAAAATCTTCAAACTGATCAGGGAAAAGGGCCAGGTCATCGAGTGCGCGGCTGATGCGAAAGAGGATGTCGTCAACTGGATGGCGAAAGGCTTTGCACAGGCAGGGAAGAAGATCCGTAAAAGCACCATCCTTCTGATCCTGGACCGCGTGGGGGTTGATTATGACCGCCTGCGCATGGAGTATGAGAAGATCATCGGCTATACCGGAAATCGGGCGGAGGTCACGGATGACGATGTCATGGCGGTCACACTGGCTGATATTGAGTCCAAGATCTTTGACATGCTGGAGGCAATGAGCCGCAAAGATGTCCGCACTGTTCTGGATAAGTATTATGATCTTCTGGCTAATCAGGAATCGCCGTTTTACATTCTGGCTATGATCCGGATCCAGTTTCGGACGTTGTTGCAGACGGCTGAACTGCGGAATAAAGGGTACTCCACGATCGATGTGGCAAGAATGCTACGCAAGAGGGATTTTATCATTCGGAATGCGGAAAGCTGTCTGCGTGCCGGATTGAAAATGAAAGATGTCAGGGCAATCCTGGAAGAGATCTCCGATACAGACCGGAGGATCAAGATGGGAGAGGTCACAGACCGCATTGGTCTGGAGACTTTGTTAGTTAAGATTTCAACCTGAAAGAGGGATCATCATGAACATGCAGAAAAAAGAGATTCGTGACGAGGTCACAGCAAAAAAACAGAAACTGACAAAAGAGCAGGTGGAGAGTTATTCTGCTGCGCTCCTTGAGAAGTTCTGTGCGTTAAAGGCTTATCAGGAGGCGGACTGCATTTATGCTTATATGTCCTTTAATGAGGAAGTGCTGACGATGCCGATCATCGAGCGTGCATGGGCGGATGGCAAACGTGTTGCTGTGCCAAAGACTTACGCTTCCGGAAAAAAGAAGAACGCCAAGGGAAAGATCGTTCCGGATTTCATGGAGTTCATCTATATTGAGTCTCAGGATGACTGCACCAAAGGCTACATGGGGATCCCGGAGCCGGCGGACGCCATCTGCGGCATAGATGAGCTGGGAGATCTGGACCTTTCCAAAGCACGCATTGCGGATGAATCCAAAGTGCTGATCCTGATGCCGGGGCTGGCATTTGACCGCCAGATGAACCGCATCGGATACGGCGGCGGGTTCTACGATAAATACCTGCATCATCATAAAGAGTCGCACTTTACGAAAGTCGCTCTTTGTTTCGCTTTTCAGCTGTATGATCATATCCCTACAAAGGGGCATGATGAAAAGATGGACCTGATCCTGACTCCGGACGAGGTCCTGGCATAAAAAGATTGATTTTTCGCAAAAATAAAGCATTTTTCGGTTGACATGCCGGGATGCGGATGCTAATATATCACAGTCGTTTGAAATCGAAGCAGAGTATCCACTCTCACCTCGTCGCAAATGGGCGCACGTTGGTTTCATATTTCAGACACTCCCAAGGGGTGTGTTTGGACATTTGTGGATAGCTTGCTCGCTATCCATTTTTTATTGGAATCAGGCGGCTTAGGTATTTCTTTTATATGATGACACTTAGGAGGTGTGCTATCGACAATTTAATTAATGAACAAATAAGGGAAAAGGAAGTCAGGCTCATTGGTGAGTCGGGGGAACAGATCGGTATCGTTTCTATCGAGGAAGCCAGAGCAAAGGCCGATGAAGCGGGTGTGGATCTGGTACTGATCGCACCAAAGGCGCAGCCGCCTGTCTGCAAGATCATTGATTACGGCAAGTTCCGTTATGAGCAGGCAAGGAAAGAAAAGGAAGCCAAAAAGAAACAGAAGATCATTGAGATCAAAGAGATCAGGCTTTCCCCTAATATCGATCAGAACGATATTAAGACAAAGGCTAACACGGCCAGAAAGTTCATTGAGAAAGGCGATAAAGTCAAAGTCGCACTGCGCTTCAGGGGCAGGGAAATGGCCCACATGCAGGACAGCAAACATGTGCTGGATGACTTTGCTGAGCTTCTTGCGGACATCGCTATTGTTGATAAAGCACCTAAGGTGGAAGGCAGGAATATGGTCATGTTCCTGAGCAAAAAGAAATAAGACCACACTTGAATTACGTTAATCAATTATTTTAGGAGGAATAGACATGCCAAAGATTAAGACAAAAAGAGCTGCGGCAAAACGTTTCAAAAAAACAGCCAGCGGAAATCTGAAGAGAAACAAAGCTTACAAGAGCCATATCTTAACGAAGAAGACCACGAAGAGAAAACGTAACCTTCGTAAAGCAACTATGACTGATGCCACGAACGTAAAGAACATGAAGAAGATCTTACCATATCTGTAAGAATTCGAAGATCAAAGGAGGAATTAAGAAATGGCAAGAATTAAAGGCGGTTTAAACGCCAAGAAAAGACACAACAGAACTTTAAAGCTGGCAAAAGGTTATAGAGGCGCCAGATCAAAACAATATAGAATCGCAAAGCAGTCTGTTATGAGAGCTCTGACGAGCGCATATGCAGGCAGAAAACAGAGAAAACGTCAGTTCCGTTCTCTTTGGATCGCTCGTATCAACGCAGCTGCAAGACTGAATGGTCTTTCCTACAGCAAGTTTATGTACGGCCTGAAAACTGCCGGTGTTGAAATGAACCGGAAGATGCTCGCTGAGCTGGCAGTCAATGATGCTGCAGCATTCACCGAGCTGGCTGAAACTGCTAAAGCAAACCTGAAATAATATTATTATGTCTGATGGTAGGCCGGGCGTTATTCGTCCGGCTTACATGCATTAAAGGGATTTCTTAATTATGGATGACAACAGAGTTTCAAAAAACTTTATAGAAAATGAGATCGATAAGGACCTGTCGGAGGGCGTGTATGATCATGTAATGACCCGGTTCCCGCCGGAGCCGAACGGCTATCTGCACATCGGCCATGCAAAATCCATTCTGCTGAATTACGGTCTGGCAAAAGAGTACGACGGCACCTTCAATCTGCGTTTCGATGACACAAATCCGACCAAGGAAGATGTGGAGTTTGTGGAATCTATTAAGGCAGATGTGGAATGGCTGGGGGCTGATTTTGAGGACCGTCTGTATTTTGCATCGGATTACTTTGAAAAGATGTATGAAGCAGCCGTTAAGCTGATCAAAGATGGCAAGGCTTATGTTTGCGACCTTTCCGCTGAGGAGATCCGTGAATATCGTGGCTCTTATGAGAAACCAGGTATCAACAGTCCTTATCGCGACCGTAGTGTCGAGGAAAACCTTGCGCTGTTTGAGGAGATGAAAAGTGGGGCCATCGAAGATGGAAAAAGGGTTTTAAGGGCGAAGATTGACATGGTTTCACCAAATATGAACATGAGGGACCCTGTTATCTACAGGGTCGCTCATGTCAGTCACCACAGGACCGGAGACAAATGGTGCATCTATCCGATGTACGACTTTGCGCATCCGATCGAGGATGCGGTGGAAGGCGTGACTCATTCTATTTGTACAATGGAGTTTGAGGATCATCGTCCGCTGTACGACTGGGTCGTACAGAATGTTGGATTTGAAATGCCGCCGCGGCAGATCGAATTTGCCAAAATGTACCTGACCGGCGTCATCACCGGCAAGCGCTATATCAAGCAGCTGGTGGCAGACGGCGTTGTTGACGGCTGGGATGATCCGCGTCTGGTTACGATCGCGGCTTTGCGCCGGAGAGGTTTTACGCCGGAATCCATCCAGAAGTTCATAGAACTGAGTGGTGTGGCTAAGGCACAGAGTTCTTCCGACTACGCAATGCTGGAGTACTGCGTACGGGAAGACCTGAAACCGAAAGCACCGCGCTATATGGCGGTTATCGATCCGATCAAGCTGATCATTGACAATTATCCGGAAGGACAGGTTGAATGGCTGGATGCATCCAATAATCCGGAAAATGAGGAAATGGGAAGCCGTAAGATCTCGTTCAGCCGTGAGCTTTATATTGAGCGCGAGGACTTCATGGAAGAGCCTCCTAAAAAATATTTCCGTCTGTTCCCGGGTAATGAAGTACGCCTGATGAATGCCTACTTTGTTACTTGTGTAGATTACAAGAAGGACGAGAATGGTAAGGTGACGGAGATCCATGTAACCTATGATCCGGAAACTAAGAGCGGATCCGGATTTGAAGGACGCAAGGTCAAAGGAACGATCCACTGGGTCAGCGCTTCTCACGCGACTAAGTGTGAGGCCAGATTGTATGAGCAGCTGGTAGATGAAGAGCGCAACATCAATCCAAATTCGCTGACTGTACGTGAGGAATGTTATGTGGAGCCTGCACTGGCAGAGGCAAAACCATATGACCGTTTCCAGTTTGTCCGCCAGGGTTATTTCAGTGTTGACCCGAAAGATTCTGTTGACGGAAAACTGGTCTTTAACCGGATCGTTTCACTGAAGAGTTCTTTTAAACTGCCAGGCTAAATATCAAATGATCACTGTATTGATCGGCCTTGTGCTGCTTCTTCTTAGTGGATCGGCGCTGGGCATTCTAACGAACAGAAGAATCGAAGAATGTGTGCCCGTGGCTTTTACGGGCACCATTGTTTTTCTGTATCTTTTTTACTGCGTGAATCTTCTCTTTGTCGGACGCATTGTCCTGTATGTTGGAATTGCCGTGCTCTTTGCAGCGGGTATCGTGCGGCTGATCAAAAAGAAAGAGGGAAAAGCTTTCTGGAAGAGTTTCTTTTCTCCAGGCATCGTATTGTTCCTGATCCTTTCCTTTTTGTTTTTGATCTTCTGTGCAGATCTGAAACCGTCCGTCTGGGATGAACTGCGGCTTTGGGCAGCGATGCCGAAAGCGCTTCATTTTTCACAGAGCCTGCAGGTGGGTGAGGGCTCGCTTCTTTATTCCACCATGCAGTCTTATCCGCCTGGAATGGCGCTTTTAGTGTATTTCTTTACCTCTTTTTCCGGAGGTTTTTCTTACGGCAGTATTTTCGCTGTCTATTTTATTCTTGTCTGTGCCCTGGTGCTTCCGGCTATGGAAGAGCGCAGCTGGAAACAGTGGTACATTTTTCCTGCAGTCCTTTTCCTGCTGATCCTGATGCCAGTCTTACTGACCATAAGTGGTGCTGAGGCAAGCGGAGACTGGAATTTCTTCTTTACCTGTCTGTATATTGATCCGATCCTGGGATGTCTGATGGGGCATGCTTTTTATTTGGCTGTGAAGAGACCTTCAAAGGACTGGTTTTCCACGCTGGCATTTACGTTGGCTCTTTTTGTCCTTCCGGCGATGAAAAATATCGGTGCTTTGTATGCGGGCGCCGCCTTTTTGACTGCGTTTGTTTTGACTTTGGTGGAGAAAGAGAAGAAGGGAAGGGGCATCCTGCTTGCCATCATACCGGTGGCAGGTGTTGCCATTTCGTATCTTTCCTGGCAGTGGATCATCCGCGCGCGGGGGACAGGCGAATTCATCGATATGCAGCTTTCTTCCTTTACTGGGGAGAAACTCCTGAATGTGTTAAAAGGGATGACAACGTGGGGAAAGATCCCGTTCCTGTACTATGCGTTATTCTTTATTGTAGCCGGGATCGTTCTGACGTTTGTAGTGAAAGATCTGCCTAAGAGGACGGCTCTGATCGGTGCAGGCGGTTTTGTGCTTGCGTTCGGAATCTTTTTCTACGGATATGTCAGCCACTACGGATGGATGCTTTCTTCCATTCACCGGTACACATCTACGTTTACGTTCGCATTCTTTATCTATCTGCTGATGAGGGCGGTATCCGGCATTCAATTCTCTGACAGTGTATCATTTGTGAAATCAATCCGGAAAGCGTATCTGCTTCTCCTTTTGGGACTTCTTTTGCTGGCTTGCGGCATCTTCCTTCTTTTCCGCGCCAAACACTGGCAGCTGGAGAATGGGGCATGGAACGATGCGGAGCGGATCATAGCGGAAGCAGATGCATATATAGGTTCCGCTGGCGATGCAGAGGATCCTGCGCAGCCTGCTAAATGCTATCTTGCCCTGGGCGGTGACATCCGCAAACAGTCCCAGCGTCATGAGACTTTTGCACTGTGTGCGATTGGATCCACAGCAAATATCCGGAATATCTGGTGTGACAAGCTGTTTAATGAAGCGGAGGATGGTGTGATTACAGATCCGGAAGAGACGACTTCTATCTGGGCATCTCATTTGCTGCGGGATGGCTATTCGTATGTGATCTTTGCGGATCCGGATGAGGAGATCCAGTATGCTGTATCTCAGATTGCACCGGATCTTGGGGACGTGAAAGACGGGATGGTCGTACGCGTCGCTCCGGCAGATTCTTTTTACGGCATCACTCTGATTCCTTAGGTATTTGTCACTTCCTTTTTCCCATGGTTTTGCTATAATTGGAATAGAATCTAAAGGGGAAATCATTATGGAATCAATCAATGTTACAAAACTGGATGAACGGGCAGTTTTACCGACCTACGGGAGTGAGTTTTCCGCAGGGGCTGATCTGTATGCCTGCCTTTCGGAACCGGCTGTGATCGCTCCTGGCGAAGCGGTCCTGATCCATACGGGCCTGGCCATGGAGATCCCGGTAGGCTATGCGGGGCTGATCTTTGCACGCAGCGGGCTGGCAACCAAGCAGGGACTGGCACCATCTAATAAGGTCGGCGTCATCGACCCGGATTACCGCGGCGAGATCATGGTCTCTTTGTTTAATCATTCCAAAGAGGAGAGGGTTGTGGAGCATGGCGAACGTATCGCCCAGCTTGTGCTGACTCCTTTCCTGACGGCATCCTGGAATGAGGTGGATGAACTGAACGAGACGGTCCGCGGCGCTGGCGGTTTTGGCAGTACAGGAACCAAGTGAGAAATTGCACAACTGCAGTTTATATATTAGGAGGACTATATGGTTTATTCAAAAGAAGTAGAACTGATGTGCCCGGTGCACAGCGGGGCTGATCACGGACCGGCGCCTATCCCGCAGGAAGGGGAATGGACAAAGGTTAAGGAAGTCTCGGATATCAATGCGCTGACGCATGGCATCGGCTGGTGCGCACCGCAGCAGGGAACCTGTAAACTGACTCTGAACGTGAAGAACGGCATCATAGAAGAGGCTCTGGTGGAGACGATCGGATGCTCCGGTATGACGCATTCGGCAGCTATGGCGGCTGAGATCCTTCCGGGGAAAACCATCCTGGAAGCTCTTAATACAGACCTTGTCTGCGACGCCATTAATACGGCTATGCGTGAACTGTTTTTACAGATTGTATACGGCCGCAGCCAGACGGCGTTTTCAGAAGGCGGTCTGCCGATCGGTGCCGGCTTAGAGGATCTTGGCAAGGGCCTGCGCAGCCAGATCGGTACGATGTACGGAACTAAGGCAAAAGGACCTCGTTATCTGGAGATGACAGAGGGTTATGTGACTAAGATCGCGCTGGATGCAGATGATGAGATCATCGGCTATCAGTTTGTCAGCCTGGGCAAGATGACGGATTTCATCCGCAAGGGTGATGACCCGAACACAGCCTGGGAGAAGGCAAAGGGCGAATATGGTCGTGTAGCGGATGCGGTCAGGCTGATCGATCCGAGAGAAGAATAGAAAGGAGGAGATGACATGGCATTATTTGAATCGTATGAAAGACGAATCGCGCAGATTGAAAAGGTTCTGCAGCAATATGGGATCTCCTCTCTGGAAGAGGCTGAGAAGATCACCAAAGATAAGGGTCTGAACATTTATGATCAGGTCCGGGCTATCCAGCCAATCTGTTTTGAGAACGCATGCTGGGCTTATACGCTTGGTGCGGCTCTGGCAATCAAGAAGGGGCAGACGAGAGCTGCTGATATTGCTGCTACATTAGGGGAAGGTCTGCAGGCTTTCTGCATCCCTGGCAGTGTGGCTGACCAGCGGAAGGTTGGTTTAGGACATGGCAATCTGGGCAAGATGCTGCTGGAAGAAGAGACGGAATGTTTTGCTTTCCTGGCTGGTCATGAGAGTTTTGCGGCTGCAGAAGGTGCAATCGGTATTGCTGAGAAGGCTAATAAAGTTCGTACAAAACCGCTGCGTGTCATTCTGAATGGTCTGGGGAAAGATGCGGCTAAGATCATCTCCCGCATCAATGGATTT
>JAZNHY010000203.1:0-2696 GCA_045577235.1 Lachnospiraceae bacterium | reverse complement strand
CCTCCTCAAAATCCTTTTTACCAAATCGATCAAAGATTACGGTGGTGTTTTGATTGATTTCTGCAAAAATGGAAGATAGCAAAGTGATGTATATGGACTCCTTCAATACCTGATTGAGCTTGGTTCCTTTTTTCAGACGGCAGGAATAAATGATAGCTCCATCCAGTGATTGGATTTCCATTAACATTTTTTGCTTTATTTTTCGGTAATCCCGGTCAAGCAGTGTAGATTTAAACTCTACGTACACTTTTGATTTGTACTTTGGTGGGATATGGATCCCCGAGATGCCTTTCTTAAAGTGTTTATATAACTCTGCGAGAAAACCCCATCCGACATCAGTCGGTTGAGGGATGAATCGCCCTTTTGTATTTTCCTGACTTCGTATACTTGCGTTTGTGTTCACTTGTCCGCTGAGATTCGATATAAGACCGGACTGTTTCCATGGATACAGATCCGGTCGTCGCACAGAAGTAGCTTGCACTCCAGAAGGCATCTTTCCATAAATAGTGTTCCACATGGCTGGCGTAGGTCGCTCGTACTTCTTTGGACAGATGGGTCTTCAGGGAATTGATCAGCCTGACCGGTGCCACATCAGGCGGCATGGATACCAGGAGATGCATATGATCCTCGTCAGTCTCAGCCGATATCAGGGTGCAGTCCATCCTGCCGCATAGATAAGCTGCGTGGTTTTTCATGAAATCACCGATCTCGTCTGTGATCACTTTCTTCCTGTACTTGGTCACAAAAATGATATGATAGGTGAGCTTGTATACGGAATGAGATCCTCTGTTATAACTGTCCATAAAAATATACCTAACGCAAACATATGTTTGCTTTTTCCTGGCTTTTCTGCTATAATGTGAGTATACAGCAGGAGGTCAGATAAAAGCAACTATGTATCGTACAAGACAGTTCCACGTCAAAAAGAACAGCCGGCTCTATGATTATTGCAGGACCATGTGCCGGAATTCTGTCATCTTATATAACCGTGCCAATTTCATTCTGCGTCAGTTCGCAACAGCGTTGGACTCTTTTGACGCGAAGAAACCGCTGTACTCCAACCAGATGGAAGTATACCATCTCGTTATGGATATCCTTGGCGGGACAAAGTATCTCCGCGGCAATAAGTGGCTGTCCTACGGAGCCCTGGACCGGATACTCAAAGTCACAAAGGACACGGCGTATTATGCGCTCCCTGCTCAGGCGAACCAGCAGACATTAAAACTTCTGATACGGGATTACGGATCTTTCTTTTGCGCGATCAAAGCATATCAGAACAATGCTTCTGCATTTACAGGGAGACCCCGTCTTCCCGGATATATCAAGGATAAGGGACTTAAGACTGCGATCCTTACCAATCAGATCTGCGTGATCAAAGAGGAGCGCTTCTTAAAGCTCCCCGGGACCAGGGTGCGGCTGAATCTGGGCAAGGGTGTTTGCGGCACGCTGAAAGAAGTACGCATCAAACCTGCGTGCGGCCGTTTTGTGATAGATGTTGTCCTTCAGGCAAAAGACACAGGGATCATCCCGGAAGACAACGATAAACTCCTTGAGGAACTCCAAGCCGTGGAATCTGTCGATGACATCAGGGTGATGGCGATTGATCCCGGAACAGAGAATATCATAGCTGCTGTAAACAACTTCGGGAACAGGCCGTTTGTCATAAAAGGCGTCATCATAAAGTCCATCAACCAGTATTACAACAAAGAACTGGCCCGTCTTTCATCAGCTGCCAGGCGTTGCAACGGCAGATACAGGACAAAACGGATGGATGAACTGACCGGCAGGCGCAACCGGCGCATAAAAGACTGCTTTCATAAGATCAGCAGGGAGCTTGTGGATTATGCAAAGAGCAACCATGTGGATGTGGTGGTCATGGGGCATAATGTATCCCAAAAGCAGGGAATCCATATCGGACATGTCAATAACCAGAACTTTGTGCAGATACCGATGGCGGTACTTGCCGGCATGCTTCGATATAAACTGGCTGCAAATGGGATAAAGTTCGTGCTTACAGAGGAGAGCTATACCTCCAAAGCTGACTTTCTTGCAGGGGATGAGATTCCTGAATACAGAAAAGAGGATGGTGAAAAACACTTCTTTTCAGGCAGGAGGATCAGCCGTGGGCTGTACAGGCACTATGATGGCACCATCACCAATGCTGATATCAATGGAGCAGGAAACATCTTGAGAAAAGTATTCCCAAAGGTGACCCAATGGGATAGAGGCATTGTGGACATGCCTTGTTCTGCCGGATCCAAAGGATCCGCAGGTTCATGCCGCGAAGCGGCATAGCAGAAACCCCATCCGACATTAGTCGGTTGTGGGTCGTTCATCTGAAGGATCTCTGCATGGAAAAGGAAAAGAAATTGATCCTGATCGGCAGACGGGAGGAATATGAGACCGTTCTGAAAACCATGCCTTCGAAATGCGTCAACCACTGGTTTGAGAGACCGCTTGACATGAACAAATTCCTGGAGGCTGTCACGCAGCAGTTTCAGCAAATGCAGATGATGGCCACACGAAAGACCATTCTGATCGTGGATGATGACGTGGCCTATATGCAGATGGTCCGTGACTGGCTGATGGATACCTATCAGATCGTGATGGTGAATTCTGGCATGAAAGCGATCAAATGGCTTTCTAACAATAAGGCGGATCTGGTGCTGCTGGACTATGAGATGCCGGTGGTGAAC
>JAZNHY010000202.1:0-1740 GCA_045577235.1 Lachnospiraceae bacterium | reverse complement strand
AACGTAAACACCGGTCTCCTCAAAGTAACGGTTTCTTTCTGCACAGACGTCCATCAGTGCCGTTGCCTGTCCGCGGCCAATACCCTTGGTCTCACGGGTGATGCAGATGCTGCCGCCACCGATACCGACTTTGATAAAGTCTGCACCGCAGTCAGCCAGGAAACGGAATCCGTCTGCATCTACCACATTGCCGGCTCCGACTTTCACAGAATCACCGTAGGTATCGCGGATCCACTGGATGGTGAACTTCTGCCAGTCAGAGAAGCCCTCCGAAGAATCGATACAAAGGACGTCTGCACCGGCCTCGATCAGTGCCGGGACACGCTCTTTGTAATCTCTGGTATTGATACCGGCTCCTACCATATAACGTTTGGAGTCGTCTAATAATTCGTTTGGATTCTGTTTATGGGAATCATAGTCTTTCCGAAAGACGATATAGCAGAGTTTCTGATCTTCAGAAACGATCGGTAGAGCGTTGAGTTTATGATCCCAGATGATATCATTGGCCTCTTTGAGGCTTGTGCCTTCCGGTGCGGTGATCAGCTTCTCCCATGGTGTCATAAAGGTGTGTACCGGGGTATCCATTTCCATACGGCTGATACGGTAATCACGGCTGGTGACCAGACCGACCAGTTTGCCTTCCGGTGTTCCGTCTTCTGTAACAGGCATGGTGGAATGTCCTGTCTTTTCTTTCAGGGCAACTACATCTGCCAGAGTATCATTCGGTTTCAGGTTGGAATCGCTCTCCACAAAGCCTGCCTTGTAGGATTTTGCCTTTTTGACCATGGCGGCTTCCTGTTCGATGGTCTGAGACCCGTAAATAAAAGAAATGCCGCCTTCTTTTGCGAGGGCGACTGCAAGCGCATCGCCGGAAACGGACTGCATGATGGCGGACACCATCGGAATATTCAGTGACATTTCCGGTTCACTGCCTTTTTTGTATTTGACAAGCGGGGTTTTCAGACTGACATTGTCCGGGATGCATTCTGCGCTGGAATAGCCTGGGATGAGAAGATACTCATTAAATGTATGCGCCGGTTCATTGATAAAGGTTGCCATTTCGTCCTCCTTAAGATGAAAAAAAATGATCTTTCCTAACTATCATTTGAAGATGGAACTAGTTTACCATAGGGATTTTTCCGGGGCAACGGACAAGGTTCACAAAGATTTTTCAAAAATCGCCTTTAAGTATAAAAAAGTACCAAAAGCTCTGAAAAGATTGCTTTTAAACTCGTTTTATACTATGTTTTATGAGAGAATTCTAAGCGATTTCAGACAGCAGAAGGAGGGTCTGCTATGTTTTTGGCTGCCAACTGGAAAGAATATGAAGTAATCGACGCTTCAGCGGGCGAAAAACTGGAAAGATGGGGGGATTTTATCCTCCTTAGGCCCGATCCACAGGTCATCTGGACCACCCCGAAGCATGCTTCGGCATGGAAAAAGCTGAATGCCCACTACCACCGCTCTTCCAAAGGCGGCGGGGAATGGGAATTCTTTGATCTTCCTAAGCAGTGGCAGATCCATTATGACCTGAATGCTCTGGATGTGAACGCCTGCCGGCTGACATTCAACCTGAAACCGTTCAGTTTTAAGCATACCGGGCTCTTCCCGGAGCAGGCGGTCAATTGGGAATGGTGTGCCGGAAAGATCCGGTCTGCCCTGCAGAAAGATCCGGGCCGCCAGATCCGTGTTTTGAACCTTTTTGCCTATACCGGCGGCGCTACTTGTGCCTGCGCAAAG
>JAZNHY010000201.1:0-3784 GCA_045577235.1 Lachnospiraceae bacterium | reverse complement strand
AATTGAAAACATCAAACAGTTTTGCTTCTTCAATAAACGCTTTTCCCATCACGATCTCTGCACCGATCAGAACATCAGGCAGGTTATCCGGATCAAAGCGTTCCCCAAAATAATTGCCGCTCACAGCACGCGTCTGAATGTTCGCAGCCGGCGACATCATGACAAATCGCCTTACCTCATCACTGTGTGCCACAGCCAGACGTCCTGCCACAAGCGCCCCCATGGAATATCCCAG
The DNA here is from genome assembly GCA_045577235.1 of Lachnospiraceae bacterium. Classification (GTDB taxonomy): domain Bacteria; phylum Bacillota; class Clostridia; order Lachnospirales; family Lachnospiraceae; genus RGIG5612. The sequence continues at coordinate 3,549 of JAZNHY010000201.1, read as the reverse complement.
AGGAATGATCTCGCTGAACAGATCAAGGGACTTTGCATATTGGAAGAAGCACTCTCCATCTGCAATGTTTTTGCTCATGGTCATATCTTTCAGTTCGCCGCCGCTCCGTCCGTGACCGTTAAAATCAAACCGCAGTGTCGCAAATCCTTCTTTCCAGAGTGCGCGCACCAGCTCGTAAAACGGATGCATCCGCGAATGCGTCATATATCCATGCATAATCAAAACCAGAGGGATCTTCTGCCCATCCGGCTCTGGTCCCTCTAACAATCCATATAGTGTGTTTCCGTTGCTTTCCAGAAATATTTTTTCTTTCATTTCTTCCCTGTTTTATTTAAGCATGATGCCGGTCAACATTCTGGCTGCCGGCTCTTTCTCCTTTCGGTAAGAAGCAAATAAGTCATCATGAAATGTGCAGCTAATTGGTTTTGAAATATTCTCCTTCTTGAGTCCCTCTCTCTCCAGGGCGATACAAATTGCCTTTGGCAGATCCAGAAGATATTTTCCTTCCTGCTCTCTTTTGTGAAAAAAGCATGCCCGTTCTTCTTCGGAATAAAAAGCAGAAAAAGGTTCCAGCAGGTCTTCCCCCACTTCGTAACAGTCTCCGCAAATACACGGCCCCATGGCTGCCAGGATATCAGAAGGTCTGCAGCCGAACCCTTCTTTCATCAGCCTGACGGCATTTACACTGATCTGATTTGCGGTGCCCTTCCACCCGCTGTGAACCATACCTATCACCTTCTGCACCGGATCCAGAAGAAAGACCGGAACGCAGTCTGCCTGCAAGGTGCAAAGCAAAAGATTTTTCTCGTTTGTGATCATCCCGTCAAAGCCTGATACAGATTCCGGACGAAGGATCTCCTCGCCACCGTCTTTTCCTGTGACGATCCTGACTGCAGCGGTATGCGTCTGTTTCACATGGACGATATCAGAAAGGGAAATACCAAACAGTCCGGCCAGCTCCTCATAATTTTGGATAGCGCCTTCTTCGCCATACTTCCAGATGCCGTCATTTTGATCTGCACCTTTTTGTGTGCAGATCGTTTTAACCAGATTGGTATTATCCAAAAATGGAATCGTTGAATAGTTCATATTCTAAGCTTTTTTCTTAGTCTTGATGGTGGCTGCGTAAGCACTATTGCACAAGCCTAATACTGCAGAAATAATAAACAAGGTTTCAATACCTACTTTCTGCCAGATCCATCCGCCAAACAAAGCGATTGCCAGAGTGATCAGGTGGTTGACGGAAATACCGGTAGAAAGTGTTGCCTTAACTTCCTGCATGTTATCGGAAATATCCTGTACATACACACTGGCAGCCATAGATGCCAGCGAAATGACTGCATCCAGAACATAGTTGACGCAGCAGACGATAAAGGCCACGTTCATCGGGAAGAGATGATGTGCAAATCCATAGAAGAAACACACCACGACCAGGATGAGTGTATCCATGATCATCACGATCTTATAGCCTGCTCTGTCGATGATCTTTCCCACGACTGGCGCCATCAGAAAACTTGCAATAGCAGAAATAGCAAACAGCAGGGAAATGACCGTTGTTTTTGCCCCGTAAAAGAGGATCAGCACATACGGTCCGAAGGTCAGAAAGACCTGCTTGCGTGCACCATAAAACACTTCCAGCATATAGTATTTGGTGTATTTTTTCCGGAAGTAAAAATGCCTTGCATTCTCATCGGTCTCGGACTTCCCTTTCATGCCGAAGGAAATGAATGCGCCAACTGCGGTAATGATCCCCGCGACCATAAAAAAGATCTTGAACGGCTGCGTTTTGGCAAATACCAGGAAACCAACGATGACGACGATAAAACCGATCAGCGTGCCTACCTGTTGGGAAGAACTTTGAAAGCCTAGGGCCTCACCGCCTTTTCCTTCCTTCGAATAACTCAGCGCCAGTGTACTTTTCATTCCCAGCTGAATGTGCTCGCCCAACGAGCAGATGCATACCGCCAGCACCACCAGCACTTTTACAGGCGGTACGATGGCCAGCATACCCATACCGACCAGGATGATGATTGCACCGAGTTTATATAATTTCTCTGCAGAAAAAGTAAACAAAAGCGCTAATATAAAAATCAGGAGAAATCCCGGCAGTTCCCGGAAAAATTCTGTGAGTCCCCGTTCGAATTCTCCGATCCCAACAATCTCCGCCAGATAATTATCCAATAACCCCTTATGGATGCCGTATCCAAGACCAATGATAAACACAGATAGTAAAAATACTTTATAGTTTGTACCGTCCCGAAAAACAGCGGCTATTTTTTTCATTTGTGAATATTCCCCTTACCTGTCATATTTGTCACAGAGTGAATGAATACGGTCCGTAAATTTTTCCAGGTCTTTATTCGCTCCGCCTTTATTGCGTTCGATCACGCGCAAGAGTCTTTGTCCAGCCTCCCACAGTGCTTTATATACAGCAGATGCCTTTTCTTTCGCCACCTTCTTTTTCGGTTCCGCTCTTACGATTGCTGCTTTTTCCGTAAAGTCTTCTAAAAGCAGGTCATAGGCATCTCCGCTGAACGGCGCGATGGCATCTAAACCCAGTTTATTGCGAATACTGTCTGCAAACGTATCGCAAACAGTGTCTCCTCCGTGATTGACAAAGACTTTACGAGGAGGCTGTTTAATATTCCCAAGCCAGTCTAAAAGCATATCCCGGTCTGCATGTCCGCTGATATCCGCGATCTCTTTTACTTCTGCATGCACAGCAATTTCTTCGTTAAACAACCGGATGCTTTCTGCACCATCCATGATCTTGCGTCCCAGCGTGCCTTCTACCTGATAACCAACAAAAACGATCGTGGATTCCTCTCTCCAAAGGTTATGTTTCAGATGATGCCGGATACGGCCTGCCTCACACATACCGGAAGCAGAAAGGATCACTTTCGGTTCCCGGTCAAAATTGATCTGCTTGGATTCTTCCGTGGTGACCGTTAAGTGAAGGTTTGGGAACTTGATCGGATCAATGCCTTTTGAAAGCAGTTCCAATGTCTCTTCATCAAAAAACTCTGTCAGCGGCGCAGAATATATTTCTGTCGCCTCCACTGCCAGCGGGCTGTCTACATATACCGGAAAGTTTTCATGTCCCTGCACCAGATTCTGCTCTTTGATCATGCGGATCAGATACAGAAGGATCTGCGTCCGGCCGATGGCAAAGGATGGAATGACCACATTCCCGCCGCGGTCCAGCGTCTCCTGAATGATCCGTGACAGCTGCATCACGTAATCCTCTCTCTCCTCATGCAGGCGATCTCCATAGGTTGATTCAACGACTACAAAGTCTGCTTCTTCCGGCTTTTCCGGATCTTTGATCAATGGACGATCAATGTTTCCCACATCACCCGAAAACAGGATCTTTCTCGTTTCTTCCCCTTCTTTTATCGTAACCAGAATACTGGAAGACCCGAGCAGGTGTCCTGCATCAATGAACTCTACCGTAATACAGTCGAAGATTGGATAAGGCTCGTGGTAATAACAGGATTTGAACAACTTCATGGAATCTTCCGCATCCTGCACCGTATAGATCGGAGTTAC
>JAZNHY010000200.1:0-2572 GCA_045577235.1 Lachnospiraceae bacterium | reverse complement strand
CAATGTGGGCAGCCTTCCTCTTCATTATGCAACTCCTTCCGACTATGAATGTATCTGCGGCTACCGTCATGCGATTGATGTTCCAAAAGAGATCATCGGGCAGAAAGTCTTTCTGCAGTTTGACGGTGCAGCACATATTGCGGAAGTCTTTCTGAACAATGAGCCGGTCGGCAAGCATTATGGCGGTTATACGGCTTTCCGGATCGATATCTCAGAACAGCTTAAAGCAGGCAAAAATATCATTGCCGTAAAACTCGACTGCACAGAGAACCCGGAGATCCCTCCGTTTGGCAATGTGATCGATTATCTGACTTACGGCGGCCTTTACCGTGATGTCTGGCTGGATATCCGTCCAAAGACTTATATTGAAGACGTCTTTGTCTCAACTGTGGATGACAATAATATTCATCTGGATGTGGAAACGGTCGGCGAACCGCTTCTGATCGATGTTGAGATCTATGATGCTGAAGGCTCTTTGATCGCTTCTGAAAAGAACTGTTCAAAATCATCCAATATCTATATTTCACAGGCACATCATTGGTCTGTGGATCATCCGTATCTGTATAAATGTGTTGTCATGATCAGTTCGGAAGATGGCGATGACTATAAAGAAGTTACTTTTGGTATGCGCACGGCCGAGTTCCGCCCGGACGGCTTTTATCTGAACGGAGAAAAAGTGTTCCTGCGCGGTCTGAACCGGCATCAGTGCTATCCGTATATCGGCTATGCGGCTCCGGAAAGCCTGCAGCGGGAAGATGCCCGCATCTTAAAAGAGGAATTAAGTCTGAACGCAGTCCGTACATCCCACTATCCGCAAAGCCAGTATTTTCTGGATGAATGTGACCGGTTAGGGCTCCTTGTCTTTACCGAGTTCCCAGGCTGGCAGCACATCGGCGATGCCGAATGGAAAGAACATGCCATCGATACGCTGAAGGAGATGATCCTGCAGTACCGCAATCATCCATCCATCATTCTCTGGGGCGTCCGTATTAATGAGAGCCTTGATGATGACGAATTTTATACCCGCACAAATGAGCTGGCACATTCTCTGGATCCATCCAGGCAGACCAGCGGTGTCCGCTATCTGCAGAAGAGCCACCTTTTGGAGGATGTCTATGCATTTAATGATTTTTCACACGACGGTACCAATATTGGCTGTCTGCCAAAGAAAAAAGTACTGACGGATGTAAATAAACCGATGCTGATCTCTGAGGCAAACGGTCATATGTTCCCGACTAAGACATTTGATAACTCCACGCAGCGCCAGGAACATGCTCTGCGGCATGCACGTGTGCTGGATGCTGCCATGACGACCGGAGGGCTTTCCGGCTGCTTCCAGTGGTGTATGTTTGATTATGCTACGCATCAGGATTTTGGCTCCGGCGACCGTATCTGCTATCACGGGGTCATGGATTCCTTCCGGAACCCAAAGCTTGCAGCTGCATTCTATCAAAGTCAGGGCGAAGGCACGCCGGTTTTGGAAGTCGGGTCCTCCTTTGATATCGGAGATTATCCAGCTGGTCAGAAAGGCACCGTTTACGCCTTTACCAACGCGGATGAGATCAAACTTTATAAGAATAACGAGTATGTCAATTCTTTCCAGCCGCAGGGATGGGATTCTCTCCCGCACGGTCCGATCGAGATCAATGATACGATCGGCGAACTGCTGGAAAAGAATGAAGGATTTGAACCTGCCAAGGCGGCTCTGGTACGCCGCTGCCTGCTGGATGTAGAAAAGCACGGCCTGTCCAAGCTTCCATTGAAGGAAAAACTCCGCCTCGGCTACTGTTCTCTGAAATATAAGCTGTCCATGGATGATGCGACTGCCCTGTATGCAAAATACATCGGCAACTGGGGCAACATCGCGACCAAGTGGCGGATCGATGCCGTAAAAGATGGCAATGTCGTCAAAAGCATCACCTGCACTCCGGGTAATCATTTACACATTGAGGCAACTGCTTCCAAGACAGATCTGGTGGAGGGTTCCTGCTATGATATGGCGCTGATCCGCATCCGTCTGGTTGATGAAAACGGAAATCTTGCCTCTTATGCGCAAATGCCGATCGCGTTTGCAGCAGAAGGTGTGGTGGATGTAGTCGGTCCGATGGTTGCCACCGCAGAAGGCGGTATGTGCGGCACCTATGTCCGGACGACCGGATGGGACGGTGACGGGCGCATTATCATCTATACCGAAAGCGGCATGGAAGCTTCCATCGATTTTACTGTAACGATCCAGGAAGACGACTAAAAAAAGAGGCTTGCAATGAATCTGAACAAAGAAACGATCAATATCCGCTACCGCGTTAACGGTGTGGAAAAACGAGGCATTGGTACTGACACAGAAGACTATACTCTTCTCGTGGATCAAACAGAAGAACGTGTCACGATCCGCTTGAAAGTGAAACATCCGCTGATGCTCGTCACTTCTTCTTTTGAGGTTCCTTATACTTATGCGTCCAATGATGAACTCTTTATCAACGGCTATCAGTCCTGGACGGACAGCCGGGAATACGGACTGAATGAATATTTGCGAAACATCAAAAAAGCTCCTCGCCTGATTCGTAATTTCTTT
>JAZNHY010000199.1:0-1521 GCA_045577235.1 Lachnospiraceae bacterium | reverse complement strand
AAACTCTTTATCCTGCACCTCATAGGTAATGCTGACACCGCCTCGCAGGTCCAGACCTAATGTAATATTCTTTGCAGATCCCACGGCTCCCTTTCCGAAACCGAAAACGGATGTAAAACAGCAAAGCAGAATCACAATAATGGAGATGATAAAAAACAATATGCCTTTTTTCTTACTCATGATTTCCTCTCTAAGCCAGTTAAACTCTTATTTCCTTATTATTTATACAAACAACCGTAGCATTTTATCACAGACTTTGCTTAAAGTCTATCCTCAGCTTATGATCTGAGTTCAATGCCTTTTTCTTTTAATTTCGCGATGATCGAATCGATAATTGGATTGACATCTTTATCTTCCAGAGTCCGATCCTTTGCACGGAAGACCATACTGTAAGCAAGACTCTTCTTGTCATCTCCGATCCGGTCTCCTTCATATACATCAAAAAGATTGAAGCTTTCGATCAGTTTCCCGCCGCATTTTGCGATCACATGCTCTACATCGCCGGCTGGGATCACTTTATCCATAACCATGGAAAGATCTCTGGTGACTGCAGGATATTTAGGGATCTCTTTGTATTTCTTATCGAAATTCACGTATTCATAAAGAGCCTGCACATCCAGCTGTGCCACATAGACTCTTCCGCTCATGCCGTAAGTTTTTGCGACCTGTGGATGAACTTCTCCCAGATAAGCGATCTGCTCTTTTCCACCTTTGATCATCACTTTTGCCTGACGTCCAGGATGCAGGAACATGATATCTTTATCAGCTACATAATCTCGCGGCATCTTAAGCCCAAGCCTGTTCAGAATATCTTCCATCGTACCTTTCAGATCGAAGAAATCACCTGCGCCGTAAAAGCCGAATGACAGTGTCATCCGTTCATCCGGAAGTTCTGTCAATGGAATTGCTTTAGGCAGATAAATATTAGACAGCTCAAACAGGGAAGCTGATTTATTTCTGCGGTTAAAGTTTATTGCCAGACTGGTTAAAAGACCATTCATCAGGGAAGTACGCATGATGCTGTAATCTTCTCCCAACGGGTTGGAGATCGTTACTGTGCTCCGTTTTGGATCATCTGCGGCCAGACGGAGTTTATCAAACACCTTCGGACTTTCAAAGGAGAAGGTCATTGCCTCTGAATAACCATAAGCCATCAGGATCTGACGGATCTTATCCTGCACAACAAACTCATAGCCAAGGCGTCCACTTGCCTCTTCCGAATCCGGCAGTGTGGAAGGAATGTTATCATAACCATAAAACCGGGCAACTTCTTCTGCAATATCTGCACCGCGAAGCAGATCCTGGCGGAAAGTTGGGATCGTCAGCATTCTTGTTTCCGGGTCATACTTGATCTCCAATGGTCCAAAGTATGACAGCTGCGTTTCTTCATCGATATCTGTACCCAGATATGCATTGATCCGCTCCGGTTCAAATGCGATCTGTTTTTCAGCTACTGGTTCCGGATAAAGATCGATCACGCCGCCAATGACATCGCCTGCATCCAGTTCTTCGATCAGCTGA
>JAZNHY010000198.1:0-1606 GCA_045577235.1 Lachnospiraceae bacterium | reverse complement strand
ATGGGGACTGCAAAAGAGGCTGTTGCTGCAAAGAAATCCGAGTGGATCGATTTTAAAGAAGTCAATAAACAGACGGTGTTTACCATTCCGGTGGAAGCACTGGATAAAGAGATCGACTGTGCCGCTTACAGTAAGGCACGGAAAAAATGGTACGACCGCAAGATCGTGCTGGATGCTTCCACGCTGCCGGAGGATGCGCTCCTGATCGACCTGCCGGATTATGCTCTGATCGAAGAGGCATTGAAAGCCTACGGCATCGATTCTGCAAAGGCATCGGAGATTATCAACAACCAGCCGGATCCGAATGAGGAAGACCCGGATTCCGATCCGGATCAGGTGAAAGATAACGCCGTCCTGTGGGAAGGGGAACCGATCCCGGTGGATATCAATTATCCGGACGGTGAATTTTCCATTGAAGTGAATATGATCGGCGGCAGCGGGCGTGCGAGCATCAGTTCTCCAACCTGGCTTTTTGTGCGTGACGGCAAAGCCTATGCAAGGCTCCTTTGGAGCAGCGCATATTATGATTATATGATCATCGGCGATAAAACGTTTTATAATCTGACTAAGGATGGAGGCAACTCCACTTTTGAGATTCCGATCGTTGTGATGGATGAGGCGTTTCCGGTGATTGCAGATACAACAGCCATGGGAGATCCGGTCGAGATCCGCTATGAGCTGACGTTTTACTCCATGACGGTCGGACCAAAGGGCAGGATCCCGCAGGAGGCAGCCAAGAAGGTGCTGATCATCGCGGCCGCTATTCTTGTGGTAGGATTTGTTCTGAATCTGATTCTGAAGAAAAAAAGGAAACAATAGTAATGCGTGAGGAATTATACTTTCCACTGTTTGTGGATCTGACAAAAAAGAGTATCATTGTAGTTGGCGCAGGGAAGATCGCGGCTCGCCGTGTGAAATCCCTTCTTCCTTTTGTAGGGGCTATGAAAGTGATCGCACCTGAGGTTTATTCTGAGATCACGGAGATGGCAGCGTCATCGGAAGGAACGCTTGTGATTGAGCAAAGGCCGTTTGCACCATCCGATCTGGATGGAGCCGATATGGCCCTGGCTGTTACGAATGACAAAGAGCTGAATACCCGGATCGGAGCACTCTGCAAAGAAAAGAAGATCCTGGTAAATGTCAGCCATGAGAAAGAACTCTGTGATTTTTATTTCCCGGGCGTCGTGCAGAAAGAGAATGTCGTGATCGGCATTACTGCCAGCGGAAAAGATCACAGTAAGGCGCGGAAAGTGACGGAACAGATCCGTGCCATGATGGAGGATACAGAATGAAAAGACTTGCTTTGGTAATCGCTTTGGTGCTTTGCCTGGTCCTGGCAGCAGGATGCGGAAAAGATAATGGGAATGACGGCGGCAGTGAAAAAGAAAGCAGCATCGACAGCGGCAGTTCACAGGAGAGCGGCGTAATGCCGGATAAGTTTTCTTTCAGAGGTGGTACCGGAAAAGTTGGCATCTCCTGCAAAAACATTGTCTGGCGCAATGATGCCGCTTATGCGACGATCGTATTTGACAGCGACGCCTATACCTATATTCGTGTTGGAGAGAATCAATATAACTGTGAGCATGATGGAGAAACATCTTACGCA
>JAZNHY010000197.1:0-3036 GCA_045577235.1 Lachnospiraceae bacterium | reverse complement strand
GGCAGAAGAACAGTATCGATCGGAAGCAGTTCCATACCCCGCATTTCTCCGCCTTCTTCTGCATGATCCGGATCGGCAATGCTCTTTCCGAGCATCTGATAGCCTCCGCAGATACCAAATACAGGGATCCGCTCTGCCATTTTTTTCACAGCTGTCTCCAAACCGCTTTCCCGCAGCCACTTCAGATCGCCCATTGTGTTCTTGCTGCCCGGCAGTACGATCATGTCCGGATTTTTCAGTTCATTGACGGAAGTCACGTAACGAACGGATACGCTGTCAATTTGCTCGAATGAATTCAAATCTGTAAAGTTGGAGATCCGCGGATAACGGATGACCGCGATATCGATCAATCCCTGTTTTGCACTGTCAAAACGTTCCGTCAGGCTGTCCTCATCTTCAATCTGCAAATAGGTATATGGCACCACGCCGACAACCGGCTTTTGACCGCGCTCTTCCAGGATCTCAATACCCGGATCCAGGATGGTTTTATCTCCGCGGAATTTATTGATCACCAGTCCTTTGACCAGTTCCAGTTCATCTTCCTCCAACAGCATCAATGTTCCAAGGAGCTGTGCAAAAATGCCGCCACGGTCAATATCTCCAACCAGAAGGACCGGCGCACCGACCATTTTAGCCATACCCATGTTGACGATGTCATCGTCTTTTAAATTGATCTCTGCAGGAGATCCTGCGCCTTCGATCACGATGATGTCTGCCATTTCCTCCAGCTTTTTAAACGCCTTCTGAATATCCGGGATCAGCTGTTTTTTATATTTAAAATAATCTCTGGCATTCATGTTGCCCAGGACTTCGCCGTTTACGATCACCTGGGAACCAACGTCATTTGTCGGCTTTAACAGGATTGGATTCATGGCGACATCCGGTTTGATCCCGGCTGCTTCTGCCTGCACAACCTGTGCGCGTCCCATTTCCAGGCCGTCTTCCGTCACGAACGAATTTAGAGCCATGTTCTGGGATTTAAACGGCGCAACACGGTAACCGTCCTGTTTAAACACACGGCAAAGCCCTGCTACGACCAGACTCTTGCCTGCGTTGGACATTGTCCCCTGCACCATGATCACTTTTGCCATTATCGTTCCTCCGCCTTCATTTCGGAAAGGATCTCCGGCCCAAACAATTTGCCTTCGCTTTCCGCAAAATCTTTTAATTCCTGCATCCGCTGATTGGATGTGCCGATGCGGCATCCGGCATCGATCACTTTTTCACAGCTTTTGATCAGTTCTTTTGCACGCGCCAAAGAAGCGTCTCCAATCTCACTAAACGGTTCCTCTGTAATAACCTCTGTAGCGAACAGACGCGCTAACTGATAGTCTACATCATTTGTAAACAGGATGCCAGTTGCAAACGGTATGTTCTTTCTCTGGAACGTACGGAAAATTGGAATGCCGCTCCCATTTCCTGCCAATACAAAGATCCGCGGAACATCACCCTGTGGTTTCTGCAGTTCAATGCTGCCAAACATCGGATCAAAAAATCCGTTATCGATCTCGTAAAGATTGCGGATCCGTTCTTCTTCAAAAATATCTTCCGGCTTGCCGAATCCAAAGACATCTTTTCCTTTTACAGTGACGATCCGGTCTGCCACTTTCTCCGCCAGGTCGATCTCATGCAAAGATGTAATGACCGTAATGCCTTTCTTTCTTGCCATTCTTGTCAGGATAGAAAGAAGCTCCAGTTTATGTCTGACATCCAGGAAGGAGGTCGGCTCATCCAGGAGGATCAGTTCCGGCTCCTGACAGATCGCTCTGGCCAGAAGGATCCTCTGTTTCTGTCCATCGCTGATAGCATTAAAATCGCGGTCCGCCAGATCGACAGCGTGCACAGTTTCCAACGCTTCGTAAACTTTCTGCTCATCTTCCCGGGAAAGAATGCCCAGCCTGCCGGTATATGGATATCTGCCGGTTCCAACAATATCCCGGCAGGTCATTAATTCCACCTTGATCCGCTCCGTCAGGATGACTGCCATCTTTCTGGACAGGTCTTTAAAGGAGTAGGAAAGTAAATTCTTTGTATCCAGTTCAATATCGCCGGAAATCTTGACCAGATCCCTTGCGATCGTTTTTAAGATCGTCGATTTGCCGGCACCATTCGGTCCGATCAGTGCAATGACTTCGCCTTTCTGGATATCCAGGTTGATGTCCTCAATAACCGGAACGGTGTTGTAGCCGACAGATAAATGATCGAGTTGTAAGTATGTGCCCATATCAGTTTCCCCTCCTTCTGCGAAGCATCATGAGGATGACGATCGGCGCACCAAAGACGGACGTCACTGTACTGATGTTGAGTTCGGTCGGTGAAAAGACGGTCCGCGCGATCAAGTCACAGATCATACAGAACACCGCTCCGCCTAGAAACGTGGCGGGTATAACAATTAATGGTTTTGATGTATTCAGCGCATGCTTGACCAGGAACGGAACTGCAATACCAACGAAAGAAATCGGTCCTGCAAAAGCCGTAACGGTCGCCGCGAAAATACTTGATACAATGATCAGCGCAACACGGAAAACTTTAATATTAACGCCCATACTCTGCGCATAGGCCTCTCCCAGCTGATAAGCGCTGATCGGCTTGGCCATAAAGAAACATATGACAAAGGTAATGCCTACAACGATCGCGGCTACCTGTACATTGCTCCAGTTCATACCGGAGAAGCTTCCTTTCGACCAGTTATGCAAGTTGACAATATCGGAGTCTGCCGCAAACGTGACGACAAAGTCTGTAATGGCGGAACAGATATATCCGATCATGATACCGGCAACTAAAAGCGTTCCCATATTTCGTATTCGTCTGGAGAACAATAGTACAAAACCGATCGATAGCAGCGCTCCCACAAAGGCGGCTATGATCAGAACGTAGGAAGAGACGATCTGAAAGCGCTGCATCAGGAAGATCATCGCAAGTGCAACTGTCATCTTTGCACCGGAAGATATACCGAGTACAAACGGACCCGCGATAGGGTTCTCAAAAAAGGTCTGCAGTAAAAAACCTGAGAGGGACAGGGCCCCTCCCAGAATT
>JAZNHY010000196.1:0-3577 GCA_045577235.1 Lachnospiraceae bacterium | reverse complement strand
GTTGATGGTCCTATTTACAGCGGAGATAATGCCGCTCGTTACACTCATGCCATAACCCAGCGCATTACCGATGACGACAACACCTTCACCGACTCTTGCGGATTCCATCGACATTTTAGCGACCTTTACTGCACTCAATGTATTTTCAGGAATCTCGCTCACAGGAACAGCAACAATTGCAATATCGGTTGCCTCGCTGACGCCCTTGACATAACCATCTACGGATGCATCATCTACAAATGTCACATACAGGGAAGAACTGCCTTCCACCACATGATAACTGGTCAGGATCAGAAGTTCTGTATCATTCTGTGCAATGATCGTTCCGGAGCCGATGCCGCTGTCTACTTCCTGCCCCTCTCCAGAACCGGAAAACGGATTGGAAAAACCGCTGTTCCGTCCAAAGAAGAAACTGAAATAATCATCCACGGAGCTCACTAAAGAACGAGATGTGATAGATACGACGGCCGGCATTACATCTTCTACAACTCCGGTAACATCCGTCAGAACGATTCCACCGACGACTGTTTTTGCACCCGTTGTGTTCTCTGTCTGCGAAACAGGCTCTTTCGTATCTTCCTCCACGTTAGCAATCTCTTCCTGGACGATACGGCTTTTTTCTGCCTGCGCATCTTTCCGCATCCGATTGATCCCAACCCAAACGCCAACCACGATCGATAAGATCATAACAGCTGCCACGATGATCAGAGGGATCATCCACCGCCTTTTCGGGGTTGGATCCTTTTGCTGCTGTGTGTTGTAATCATCTGGGGAAGGATTCCAGCGAGGGATATCTTCTTCGTTGTTCCAATTGTTATTATCTTGCATTGATTGCCTCCTGTATATCGAACTCATGATACCATGATTTTTTTCGTATCAATAATAAGGATAAAATGTGTCACTTTTGTGATTATTTTTACTGTTTCTGTTATCCGATCTGCCGGCGGATCTCTTCTCTGATCTTATCCGCGATCCTCCGCAGACCCATAGTCGGATCATAGTCCCCCTGATCATACAAAAATTGATGAATCAGGACAACATTTTCTTCCAGAGTATCGGCAACCATACTGTCCCCGGAATCCAAAATCGTCGTATATTGGTGATCCATATCCGGGAATGCTGCGTTCGCCTCGATATTCATGTCGAATCCCTGCGCCATGATCGCGGTTAACTCTTTGATCGTAAAGGATGTTTGAATGAATTTGTTATCTCCTGCATTGGCCTCAAACAGCTGATTCATGATCTTCAGCAGGTTTAAGATGCCTTTGTCTTTTGTCTGGCGTACCAACTCCATCAGCGCATACCGCTGACGTGCCGTTCGGGCATAATCATCATAATAAGTCTGTCCGTCAACCGGCGAATCAAAAGAACAGCTCCGCAACCGGCAGAATGCGGTAGCCTGTGACCCGGTCAGGAGAACATCATCGCCATACTCTTCCAGCGGAATATACTCCGTTCCTGCATACTCATTCTGCTCATACATATGATAATTCAGCGTGTCCCGTTCAACCTCTGTGACCTTCAGCCTCAGACCTCCCAAAAGATCAATAATATTGGTCAGACCACTGAAATTCACGACGACGTAATCTTTAATTGCCAGATCAAAATTCTCATTCATCAGGTTGATCGTTCCAAGCGGGCCGCCCCGGTAATAGGCGGAGTTCGCTTTGGAAATGATTTCTTCTCCCTCTTTGTTCCGGCTCAGCAGATAAGTATCCCGGTAGATCGATCCCATCCGGATATTGCCATCCGGCGTTACATTGACCACGATCATGGAATCAGCCATGGTGCCTATCGTCAGTTCCTCAGCCCTTGCATCCACGCCGATCATGGCAAAACTGAGATTTCCCTTTGGTGTAGAAGCGCCTTCATTGATCCTCACATCTTTATCATGAAAGCTTTTATCCCGGACATAGGCTTCATAATTGCTGCCAATAAACATCCGGACCAGTGCCGGCCCAAACGGAGAGCCTATTGTCCAGCGGATCACCGGCTTTTTCAGACTTGGTGTAAACCAAACCACTCCTGCACCAATTACCAGCAGGATCAGAAAGACCAGGATTCCTATGAAGATCCGTTTTGCCTTGCCTTTTTTCTTCTTTTTAGTCCTGACTGGTACTTCTTCTGCTGCGCGTCTTTGTCTTCTGCCGGATTCTCTCTGCTGCTGCATCCGCAGCTGACGCTGCATTCTGGCACGGCGCTTTGCAAGGTCCTCTTCGTACGGGTCTTCTTCCTGCAGATAGCGGTGCACCTGTTTGCTCCGCTCATAATCGCGTTTTTCATCCCGGTAGCTGCGTACCGGCTTCGCTTTACGTCTGTGCCTGTATTCCTCCTCAGCTGCCCTGGATTTCCGCTCCTGTACGCGTTCAAAATAAACTTCCGGATCATCCCGCATACTGCTTCTTAAACTCTGTGCTCTTCTTCTGTTTTGTATTCTGTCAGAATTTGCTTCTCGTCTCATTTCATCAGGTATTTCCACGCAAATGCATAAGCGGCCATATAGATCTTCTTTGGCATCAGTTTATAGGTAATGCGCTGCAGCCTGAGGAGCAGCGGCAATTTGACCTTTGGTGCCGGCAGATCAGACCAGCGTGATTTGTCGTAATATTCTTTCCACAAAAACTTTTTCGGATGGACACTGTCTTTTTCCCACGGTTTTCCTACCTGCAGCTCAATAAAATGATAGACAGCAATATTCCGGTAGGCTTCATCAATATCTTCCTGCTTGAACATCTCTGCTTCCTTGCACTTGAACATCTTGGAGATGTCTTTATAGGAGAACAGCGAATACAACGTGGAAAAATTAAACCGCAGCGGCAGCTGTGTCAGATCCTTCTGCAAAACTTTGATGGCCAGGGACTGGTCCGGTGCAAAGGAAAGCATCTGCGGATCCTCCTGCATACCGCGGATAAGCCTCATGCGGCATTGATTCGTTCTCCATGCGGCCAGATCAAATGCCATGATGCCGGCATTGTAAGTGATATCATCCTGCGATATCCCCACCTTTGCCCGGTATTTATTATGGTAAATGGCAGGGACCATCGCCAGCGCTGCGCCTTTAAAATCTAACTCTGTAATAGCGTCAAACGCCCCGCGGATAATGGTATCTGAATCTACATAAATGATCCGATCCACCTCTTGAGGCAGCTCATCCAATACGAACAATTTAAAGTAGGTCGCATAATTGCCGCGGAATTTTGGTGCATTAGCTTCTTCCAGAAGCTTTTGCGGAATAGCGGTATCCAGATATGTAATACTCCGGCCGAATTCTGCTGCCGTCTCTTCGATCTTTTTCCGGTTTTCTTCTGCTATCCCGTCATCAATAATAAAGATCCTTATCTCCTGCATATGCTTGTTGTGATCCAGAAGGGATAACAGCGAAATACCCAGATAAGGCGCATAATAGTCGTTCGCCTGATACAGCACATACAGTGGTTTTGTGACCGTGTATTCTTTTCCGTAATAACGGTGGTTGATATAGGCCGGGTTATAAACGTCGGATGTCGCCACAGCTTCCGCGTTTTTCTTTTTCAGGAAACGATAGTTCATCCACCGATGGCTAAGTCGGAGGCCAAGC
>JAZNHY010000195.1:0-5099 GCA_045577235.1 Lachnospiraceae bacterium | reverse complement strand
GGGCTCTTCCCGGAGCAGGCGGTCAATTGGGAATGGTGTGCCGGAAAGATCCGGTCTGCCCTGCAGAAAGATCCGGGCCGCCAGATCCGTGTTTTGAACCTTTTTGCCTATACCGGCGGCGCTACTTGTGCCTGCGCAAAGGCCGGTGCTCATGTGACCCATGTGGATGCATCCAAGGGTATGGTCCAGTGGGCAAAAGAAAATGCCAAGGACTCCGGTATTGAGGAGTCTTCGACCCGCTGGCTGGTGGATGACTGTCTGAAATTTGTAGAAAGGGAGATCCGCCGCGGCAATCATTATGATGCCATTATCATGGATCCGCCTTCCTATGGACGTGGTCCAAAAGGGGAAACCTGGAAGATCGAAGATCAGATTTATGACCTGATCAGCCGCTGCAGAGAAATTCTCTCGGAAGATGCGATCTTCTTCCTGTTAAATTCTTACACGACCGGTCTTCAGCCGGCTGTCCTGACATACTTGCTCTCTTCTATCCTGGTTCCGCATCTTGGTGGCAAAGTAAGTGCGGATGAAGTCGGTCTTCCGGTCTCGGAAACCAATTTGATCCTTCCAGCGGGCGCCGCCGGAAGATGGGAAAAGTAGGAGGCAGAACCTATGTTCCCTGACCTTGACCGAATCAAAAAGCATACTCCGCTCCTGATCGGAGAAAAAGAGGCCCTGAAAGCAGCCGTCTGCATCGCATTGATTGAAAATGGCGATGACTATGACGTGCTGTTTGAGGTCCGCTCTTCCAGCATTCCGCGTCAGCCGGGGGAGGTATGCCTTCCGGGCGGTGTTGTGGAAGAAGGGGAAACATACGAGGAGACAGCTGTTCGCGAGACCTGCGAGGAATTGCTGATCCTCCCGGAACAGATTCAGATCATTGGATCCTCAGATATTATGTATGGGCGGGACCGGCTGGTCTATCCGTATGTCGGTATTTTGAAAGACTATCAGGGGACCTTCAGTGAAAGGGAGGTTGCGGAGACATTCCGTGTTCCTCTGCGATACTTGAAGGAGACGCCTCCGGAAATGTACGGCGTGGAAACCTCCACGCAGTATGATGACCGTTTCCCGGATGAGCTGATCTGGGGCAATAAATCATTCAAAGGTTATTCTCAAAAATCAGATGAGATCTATTATCTCTACGAAGGTCACGTGATCTGGGGCATGACAGCCCGCATCATCACTGCCTTTCTGAAACTGATCTGATCAATCTCGTGTTTATAGCATGAAAAAAGCACCTTCCGCATTAAGTCGGAAGGTGCGCTTTTTTGTTTCTCAATCCGGATAAATAAACGGTTTATCAAATTTCTTGAGATCCTCCAGGATGTCGGTATCAAAATCGTACCGGGTACTGCTTCCATCTGTGGTGTAGACCATGGTCGGACGGCTCTTATCATCGAAAGCCGGCCATTCAGGCAGCCCCTCGCGGTTCGGGTTTCCGGTTTTTGCGAACGCGACAAATGCGCCGCACATTTCTTCCATCAGTTTTTCCGCTCCTTCAAAGTTATTGATTGGGAACTGCATCGCCGTATGCATAAAGAAAGGGACATCGGCACAATGCCAAGCCGGTCTTCCGTTATTGACCGGGAACTCCTGCGCCAGCATGCAGCTGTAGACTGGTGCAGCATCTTTTTCTAACGATCTTTTGGCAACATGATCCAATGAGCCATACCGTGTGGAGAAATCCATTACCATCACATCCAGGAGCGCTTTCTCCGGGAATGCTTTCTTAAAGTCCGCCGCAATCTGTTCTGCATCCTCACCGAACTTCTCGCGAAGACAGTCCATTGCCTCTTCCTCGGTCATCTCATATTTGTAAGGCAGTTTCGGATGACGCACATGCTCGCCAAAGCAGGTGCAGACGATGGTCGGAACTTTAAATGCATGCGGGTTAAAACCATCCTCGCGGGCATAACCCATATAATAGCCGTTATCCAGAGGTGCCCAGCCTGTGATGTCATAGCCCTCTGCTCTCATTTCTTTCTGATTCTTCAGATAACTGTTGATCAGATCGTCATAAGGGACGTCGCAAAGACGCTCAAACTCATTCTCCGGAATACCCAGGTCTTTCAGCATTCTGCCAACAACTTCTTTGCTGGTTACAGCATCCGGACGCGGACGGCGCTTATGAATGCCGGAAAGGACAACCGCTCTGTGGAAAAGGCCGTCAGCTGCAGGCATCTGAAGCAGTGCACAGACCTTTCCGCCTCCGCCGGACTGGCCAAAAATGGTAACGTTGTCCGGGTCCCCTCCAAACTTGGCGATATTATCCCGGATCCATTCCAAAGCAGTAACAATATCTGCCATGCCTGCGTTGCCGGAGTTTGCAAATTTTCCATCGCCGTATGCAGACACATCCAAAAATCCCAGGATGTTCAGCCTGTGATTCAAGCTGACGGTAACGACATCTCCGTATTTGCATAATTCCAGCCCGTCCGTACATGCCAGCTCAACAGCTGAGCCAAATAGAAATCCGCCGCCGTGCAGCCAGACCATGACCGGCTTTTTCGCATCCGGATCAAGGCTCTGTGTCCAGACATTCAGATACTGGCATTCTTCATCTTGCGGCCAGTAACGGTGCGGCACTGTGATCTCTTCCCCGCATCTGTCTTTAAAAGGTGTCAGCGATGCATAGCCATAGCCCCACGCATCCTTAATACCGTCCCAGTGTGCCGCTGGTGCAGGCATCTGAAATCTTTTGGCGTCTGCATATTTGATGCCCTGAAAGATATAGGTATCATCAAAATAATATCCTCTGACCTTACCTGCAACGGTTTCCACGATTGGTTCGTTCAGGCTGGCATTGAAACTCTTTGGCATTTCGCTCCTCCTTTTCAAACCCAAATATAATCTCCCTGGATTTCGATCCCGATATCCACATTTACCTTCTGCTTCATCGCAATATCTGCCACACCCTTGAAATGTCCTGTTTTAAACTCTCCTATTGAGACTGTCAGATCAGACTTCACGTATACCGTGCCAAGTCCCGTATCTCCATTCAGTCCGCTGTTGATATCAGCAGAGATCACATAAGCGCAGGAACTGTTGATTGCTTCAATAGCGTCTTTGATCACACCATGCGGCTCTCCTTGAAAACCGGTTCCAAGGAGACAGTCCAAAATGGTGGAAAAACCTTGAAACCCGGAAATGGCTTCTGGATCAGATGGGCGAAAATACATAACCGGAATTTCATGTTCCCTGCAGATATCATAATAATACCGACCATCCTCGGAAAACTTGTCGCCTGTCAGAACAATAGTAACATCAATGCCCTCTTTTTTAAGAAGGTCCGCAACAACATAGCCGTCTCCGGCATTATTGCCGCTTCCGCATACGATGGCAACGGGCCCTTTCCACTTTGCCGCATGGAAGATTCCTTCCCCAGCCCGTCTCATCAATTCCTTTGACGGGATTTTATTGGCGATCGTCCAGGCGTCGCTGTCACGCATGACCTGCACGGAAACCGTTCGGTTCATATTCCAGACCATCCTTCCTGAAATAATACTATGTTAAAGTTATTATCATCCTTTTTTCCGTTTCTAACAAGAGATAAGAAGAGCAAAAGCATTCACCATTCCCTTAAAATAATCATAAAGAGCAAAATATCTTTGATAGATTTTATAAAAACATACGAATAGAATGCTTATAGATACAGACTTATTATTTTAGTCTCAAGGGGGATATTATGAATTTCTTTTCTCCGGCTGACGTCGCGCAGAACTATATTCAAATCGGTAAAAGCAAGGCAAACACACCTGTTATAAAAGCGGTCATCCTGGCTGTTATGGCGGGACTGTTTATCGGTATCAGCGCAATTGCTTCGACAACGGTTGCTGTTGCAGTGGAACCCGCATCACTCGGGAAATTTCTTGGAGCAATCATTTTCCCGGGAGGTCTTACCATGGTACTGATTGCCGGTTCCGAATTGTTTACAGGAAACTGCCTTCTGATCATTCCCGTGTTGGAAAAAACGATCCGTTTAAGAAGAATGATCAAAAGTCTTGTCCTGGTCTATATTGGGAACTTAATTGGGAGTGTCCTTCTTGCAGCCGCTGTTGTTTACAGCCACCAGGCTGCTCTTTTTGATAACGGCGTCGCAGTGTCCGTTATCGAAACTGCTGCTGCGAAATGCAGCATCACCTTTGGAGATGCTCTTATAAGAGGAATTCTCTGCAATTTCCTTGTCTGCATTGCGGTCTGGATCTCATTTGCCGCAAAGGATATCACCGGCAAGATCATTGGTGTTTTCTTCCCGATCCTGATATTTGTGCTTTGCGGATTTGAACACAGCATTGCAAACATGTATTACATATCTGCAGGTCTTTTTGCAAAAACAGTCCCTGCTTTTGCGCAGGCGGCGGCAGGAATCAATACCAGCATGCTGACGGTTGGAAATATGCTTCTTAGGAACCTGCTTCCGGTAACGATTGGAAATATCATTGGCGGTGCAGGATGTGTCGGATTGCCTTACTGGTATATTTACCTGCGCAGAAAGAATAAAATGGATATTCTCAGCGATGATTGATCCATAACACTGTTATAGAATAATCTTGGCTGCTATTGTATAATACCGCAATGGGGACTCCCATTTAGGATTAGGATATGGAGGATGTAAAATGGTTACAACTACAACAAACAGCATAGAAGGACAGCGGATCGTAAAATATAAAAAGGTCCTGGTCGCACAGTCCATGATCGGAGGAAAAATGGGCTGCAAAGAAGGCGAAGAGCCAAAAAGCGTCTATGATATGACACATGATGAATTTGTAAAGGCTTTTGGGGAAGTAACATCTTCTGCATTAGCCAAGATTGTCAAACGCGCAGAAGAACTTGGGGCAAATGCAGTGATCGGAGCCAGCACGGAATACCAGTTCTGCGGACCGAACGGGGAGACCCTTATGGCTGTCGCGAAAGGAACCGCTGTTATTGTAGATGTTTCGTACTATTGATCCATCTTTTGTCATCATAAGAACTACGAAAAAAGCACCTTCCGGAGTTTCCGGAAAGTGCTTTTTTAAATCCCAGGGCTAGGAGGATTCGAACCTCCAAATGACGGAGTCAGAGACCGTCTTGTTTCCTTTAAAATAAAGGATTTT
>JAZNHY010000194.1:0-9872 GCA_045577235.1 Lachnospiraceae bacterium | reverse complement strand
CAAACTGGCCGATGGCCGGCTTCTTATCGCCGAAGACGAAGCAGAGGTCATACGGGTCATTTATGACCGTTATATCCATACCAATGAAGGCGTGAGCAATGTAGCCAAATATCTGAATGATCACGGCTATGTAAAGAAGATCCGGCAGAACGGAACGATCCCCGGCTTCTCAGACAACTTTGTGAAAAAGGTTATCGATAACCCGGTCTATATGGGAAAGATCGCATACGGCCGCAGACGTACGGAAAAGAAACTGGGAACCCGGAATGAGATGCATGTCGTTGAACAAGCGGAGTTCCCGGTGTATGATGGGATACACGAAGCGATCATATCCGAGACTGACTGGAACCTGGCACAGGAAAAACGGAAAAAGAATGCCTATCGCCGGGAAAAGATCCGTGACGTCAACCATGTTCATCTTCTGTCAGGCCTCTTAAGATGCCCTGACTGCGGGAAACCCTTATACGGCAATATCGCCAAAGCTCACAGTAAAGATAATAAGACCCGGTATTATTACTACTGCAAGAATACCCGTGGCGAGACCGGCCACAGATGTTCTTTCCGGACGAATCTGGAACAGACTGAGATCGACCGCTATGTGGCAGGCATCATCTCTGCCATGGTTCACGATAATCAGTTTGAAAAAGCAATCAGGGAAAAGATCGGAGCAGTTGTCAATACAGAGGAGCATGAAAAGAAACTGGACACCTTGAAGGGACAGCTTCGGCAGCTTCTGGGGACTAAGTCTCGTTTAGAGACGCAGATGGATACCCTGGATGTCACGGATCCCCACTACGATCGTAAGATCCTGGATCTTCAGCGCCGTTATGATGATCTCTATGATAAGATAGCGGAGGTCGAGGGTGAGACTGAAGATACCCGAAAACAGATCCAGACGATCCGTAGCGAGCAGATCTCCGGCGAGAACGTATACCAGCTCTTACTGGCTTTTGATGAGCTTTACGGTGAAATGGATGAACCGGATAAGAAAGATCTTTTAAGGGCCATTATCGAGCGGATCGACCTGTACCCGGAGAAGCGGCCTGACGGCAACTGGATCCGGAATATCGTATTTACCTTCCCGGTTCCGATCCAGGGGCATGAGGTCAAGGAATTGCCCTTGGAAAAATCAACGCTTATTGAGGTCGTATGTCAGCTGAGCAACCACAGAAGACGCCCGGATTCCTATGTGGAGCTGGAGGTGGATGCGGAGGATTATTACAGGATTAAGGACGGAGAGTAGGAAACTCTTAATACAGACCCCTTTCTTCTATCGCGATAGTGCTTATATTTCCTGGTAATCCGGAAGTATGGCAGGATACAGATAATAACATCCAGGCAAGTTGATCGAGAAGATCACGGTTTACGATGACCACCTTGCCTTCGAGTTCAAATCTGGTCTTGAGACAGAAGTTCAGATGTAAACACAGCCATCACGCAGGCGCTCCTCTGGGGGCGTCTTTTTTTTGTTTGCGCGGTAGAAAAGTTCAAAGATGTGTGGTACAATAATCAAGTCATAGGTTGATTTATGAGAGAGGTGACGGGATGCTCCAAAACAACATAGAACTGGATCTGAAAACAAAGCTGATCGAGAGTGGTTTGACACAGACAGAGGTAGCTGAAAAACTCGGAGTAACCCTATCATATGTGAACCGCATCACCAAGGGGCGAGAGCAGATCGTGAATAAGACCTTCGTGAAGATGATGGACGAGCTCGGCTATGATGTGGAGCTGACATATAGGAAAAAGTGTGTCGAGTGACGCCTCGGCAACTCGGGAATTGGAGAGATGAATATGATACGGAAAGTCAAACGTGAAGACATACCCTCTTGCGTTGATATTATCCGAAGAAGCTTTATGACGGTGGCCGATACATTTGGGTTTACAGAGGAGAATGCACCGAGGTTTACCGCTTTTTCCATATCAGATGACAGGCTGTACTGGCATTTTGACAAAGAAAAGAGAGAGATGTTCATGGCCGAAGTTGATGGCATACCGTGCGGGTATTATTCATTGCTCGATCAGGGAAATGGCGAATGCGAACTGAACAATCTCGCAGTTCTGCCCGAATACCGGCACAGGGGTTTGGGCAGGCAGCTGTTGGAGCATTCATTTGCCATTGCCCAAAAAATGGGCTGCCAATATATGAACATTGGAATTGTTGAGGAAAACACAGTTCTTCGCAAATGGTATGAACAAAACGGGGCTTATCATACAGGAACAAAGAAGTATGACTTTTTTCCATTTACATGCGGATACCTGCGGAGAAAAATATGAATACATAATTATAGTCATGAATCATGGCAAACGATGGCTAAGGAAGAGTGATGGATATGAAATACAGTATTGTTAATGGATCGGAAAAAATGAACATTGATGAAGTCATCCGGCTGCTCAGGATGACGTATTGGGCGGATAAACGTCCAGCTGAGCAAATCGAAAAGTCCATGCAGAATTCGTCGTGCTATGGCGTGCGGCTTGATGACGATAAGAATCTTGTCGGTTTTGCACGAGTTATCAGCGACTACGCTACGACCTATTATCTGTGTGATGTTATTATTGATACGGACTATCAGCATATGGGGATGGGAACCGCATTGGTGTCATATATAGAATCCCTACCAGAATATACCGGTCTTCGTGGGATTCTGATTACAAGAGACGCCCATGATTTGTATCGAAAATTCGGGTACGAAGTGCTTAATAGCCGGGTTATGGTCAAGGCGCTGAATTGCTGAAGGACAAAAACCAGCTCGTCGACATGTTCCCATGAACTGACTCCACCCCAAAAAAACGGTTGACATGTTTCTGACGAACAGGCAAAACGTTGATATGTTCCTGACCGCAAAATTGCGAACAGGCAGCGGTCAGTGGACATGTTTCCCTTTACCAACGAGGGTATGAAATAGTAGTTTCATTTCCTCGTGCCACGTGGAGACCGTAGTTTTACTGACAAGAAATACATAATAGGAGGCTGGAGAAGCCTTGTTTTAAGGGATTTCTGCGATCCGGAGTCATCACGCTCCGGGGCAGTAGAGATCTCTTTTTCTGTTCGCGGGAACTTATCGAGGCTGTGATTTGCGGAGGGTTGTGGACACGGTTTTGCTTTTTAGCAGGTCGTAGACATGATTTTGTTGTCAGAGAAAGTGGTTTATGCATTGCATCATTTTGAGAAGTGTGGTATGCTATACGCAGTGCATCAAACGTTTGATTGAGGATGAAAAAATGGATTGCAAAACCAAGATAAAAGAATTAAGAGAGAGTACAGGTATGAATCGCAAAGAATTTTGCGACTTCTTTCAGATTCCATATCGCACAGTTACTGACTGGGAGAGAGATAACCGCCATGCCCCGGATTATGTTTTAAGGCTGTTGGAATACTATATTCGAATGGAAGGACTGGATAAAAAACATGACGATAGGTAAAATTCAGAATTATGACCAAGCTGTAGAAGATATTAAAACTGCCATTTTGCAGAGCCAGTATGAGGCTGCCCGATCTGTAAATGAGAAGCAGCTTATGCTTTACTACGGTATTGGGAAATATATCTCCCTGAATTCGAGAAAGGGGTTCTGGGGAAAGGGAGCCATTGATGCCATTAGCGAACGTCTGGATAAAGAACTGCCTGGACTAAAAGGGTTTTCGGCAAGAAACCTGCGATATATGCGTACATTCTATGAAGAATGGGCAATGCTGGACAGCGCACAAGCTAAATCCAAGGATGATTCTAATTTGGAACATGCGTGTGCCAAATTACCGATGAGGAATAGGAATGAAATTTGGAACACGCTTGTGCCAAATTCCAAAAAGATTTCTACAAAAGCGTTTTTGAGTATCGGCTTTTCTCATCACCGATTGATATTGTCAAAAGTAAAAGAGGTTGAAGAAAGGATCTTTTATATAAACAGATGTGCAGCAGAAAAATATAGCTATGACGCTCTTGGGAGAAGCATCGCTCGCGATGACTTTCACCACCAAGGCAGCCTGCCAAACAACTTTTTGCAAACGCTTCCGGCAGCGGATCAGGCTTTCCGTGCCATCAATACCTTCAAGGATGAATATTTGCTGGACTATATCAATGTGGAAGAGCTGGGCATCCGTGACAAACAGGACTTGGATGAAAAGGTAGTGGAAAACGCTATTATCCACAATGTGAAGAATTTCATTCTCACCTTCGGGAAAGGCTTCGCTTTTATTCGCAATCAGTACCATCTGGACGCTTTTGGGGAAGATCAGTATATCGATCTTTTGTTTTTCAATCGGGAGCTGAATTGTCTGGTAGCGGTGGAACTGAAGACCGGAAAGTTCAAGACGTCCTATCTTGGACAGTTGCAGGGCTGCTTGAGCGTTCTGGACGGATTTGAACGCAAGTCTCACGAGAATCCGTCCATCGGTCTCATCCTCTGTAAGGATATGAACAAGTCCTTTGTAGACTATGTAATACAGGATTATGCCAAACCAATGGGGGTGGCAACATATAAGACATCCAAGGACATGTCAGATGAGCTGCGAAAAGCATTACCTGATGTTGAGGCATTGAGAAAACTGTTAGACGACCAGAAAGAATCTTAACATTTATGGGTGACGATGAGTCGCACCACAATTGGGATTTGTGGAGGGAGATAGATGGTTGACTATGGATTAAGGGATAAAGTGGCTTTGATTACAGGGGTGAATAATCCTTATGGGATTGGTGCAGCGACGGCGTTCGCTTTTGCTCGTGAAGGAGCAAAGCTGGTTCTGGTATATAAGAAAATAGCCAGGTTATTTGATGAGAATAAAACTGACAGAAATGGTGTGGACAGATATTATGAAGCAAACGCGGGGGATGCAGATGCTGTAGAACGTAAACTAAAGGAAGCCGGTGCAGATTATATCCTGCTTGAAAGAGATATTTCCGATGAAGATGCAGTGAAAGAGATCTATATGAAAGCCATTGAGCGAGCGGGCAAGGTTGCTCACGGGACAAGTCATAAAAGTTTCTGGCGGACATGCCCTATAAGAATTCCAGTCTGTCGATATGTTTCCGCGAACGAGCAAATCAGCATAATTCCCGTAGATATGTTCTTTTACCCTGATTGAGCGAACAGACACCGGAAATGGGTATCATTTTTATTTCCTCGTGCCACGTCGAGACGGTTGTCCAACTTTCCAAGGGAAACATATCGAGTCAGAATGTTAGGGTGGAGTTCTCTCTTGAAGATATGGATATGTCCAGGTTTCAGCAAGGGGCTACATACGAGCAGATCCAGGATTGGGTGCAGGAGAAGTACGGATTCCATGTGACACATCTGAACATTGCAAAGACGAAGCGGAAATGTGGTATCACAGAGCGTATCAACTATAATCTCCCCAAGAGCGAGAACAGTAAATCGCCTGGCACGCCGAAAGAAAAGGAAGAGGCTATTATTGATGCCTTCAGGCATTTTCAGATGATCTGAAATTCGTTGTAGTATGGCAGTTTTGACATCTTATTGAAAATGATGAAATTCAAGAGTTTTCAAATGTTGCCGGACCGTTGCAGTGGACAACGGTCCGGTATTTTGATGTTAATGCAGCTAAAGGGATAATAGTCCTGCCCAAATTGTATGGCTAAGGGAAAAAGATCTGAACGACTTTACGCCGATTTTACAATACAGAGGTTACAGGACTTACAATACAAAACTATGCTGAGAGTGAAGAGGAGGTTTTCCTATGATTTATTGTGTTGAAGACGAAAGCGCCATTCGGGATCTGATGGTCTACACGCTGCAAGTGTCCGGATTTGATGCGCAGGGCTTTGAGAACGATGCGGATTTTTGGGCTGCAATGAAAGAGCAAAGACCTGAACTTATTATTCTGGATGTGATGCTGCCCGGAGAAGACGGGCTGACGATCCTCCGTAAACTGCGCTCCTCTCCTGTAACGACAGATATCCCCGTTATTATGGCTACGGCAAAGGACAGTGAATATGACAAAGTGATCGGCCTCGATTCCGGTGCGGACGATTATCTTGCCAAACCATTTGGAATGATGGAAATGGTTTCCCGTATCAAAGCAGTTCTTCGTAGGGCAGGCAACAGACAACCTGTGATTCTTTCATACGGGATGATCGTCCTCGATGAAAACAGGCACGCTGTTACCATTGACGGGAAGGCGGTTTTTCTCACATTGAAGGAGTAGGATCTCCTGAAGCGGTTTATGGAAAGCCCTGGAAGAGTCTTTACAAGAGACAATATACTTTCCAGTGTATGGGGCGGTGATTTTGCCGGTGAAACAAGAACGGTGGATGTCCATATCGGGACTTTAAGGACAAAGCTTGAGAAAGCGGGAGACTATATCCGGACCGTTCGAGGGGTTGGCTACAAGTTGGAGGAAGAAAATGAGCAGTAAGATATTTAAGGCGATCTGGATCGCTGCCATCACGGTTTTCCTTGCTTCGCTGCTGCTGATCATGGGGACACTATACAACTATTTTTCGTCCTTACAGAGAAATCAGCTGCGCAATCAGACTGAATTGGCGGCACAGGGTGTTGCCATGTCCGGAATGGACTATCTTGACGAATTGAGCATAGAAAACTATCGCATCACCTGGGTCAGCCCGGATGGAAATGTCCTCTTTGATAACGAAGCAGATACAGCTTCAATGCAGAATCATCTGGAACGGCCGGAAATTCAGCAGGCTTTGAAGGAGGGATTCGGAGAATCTACCAGACATTCCTTTACCCTGGCAGATCAGCAGTACTATGCTGCTAAAAGACTTCCCGACGGGTCGGTTTTCCGTATGTCAATCGCTCAGCTTTCTGTATGGAGCCTTCTCTTCGGCTTTGCTCAACCGATATGTTTTGTCATCCTTGTCGCATTGATCCTTTCATTTGTTCTGGCGTCACGGATCGCCAAAAAGATCGTCAAACCCATCAATGAAATAGATTTGGAACATCCGAACCAGTACTATGGTCAGGAAGATTATAAAGAAATAGAACCGCTGCTTCACCATATTTCAGCGCAACAGGCACAGTTAAGACAGGATCAGGAAGAGATCGAAAAAGCAGCCCTGATTCGGCAGGAGTTCAGCGCAAATGTGTCACATGAGCTGAAAACACCGCTCCATGCTATATCCGGCTATGCGGAGCTTCTTAAAAACGGGCTGGTAAAAGAGGAGGATATCAAGCCGTTTGCCGAAAAAATCCACACAGAATCACTGCGGATGACGAAACTGGTCGAAGATATTATTGATCTGACAAAGCTGGACAGTGGCGGTGTTGATATGAAGTGGGAGGAGTGCGATCTATATCGTATCGCAGAAAATGCTGTCGATTCTCTGGAGGCCGCTGCTTCTGCGATGGATATTACGATTGATATTGGTGGAGAAAGTGCACCCGTAAAAGCAATCCCACAGTTGCTGTACAGCATTGCGTATAACCTTTGTGATAATGCAATCAAGTATAATCATACCGGAGGCAATGTAATCGTTACGGTTGCACAAAAAGAGCATAGTACCGTACTATCGGTGAAAGATACAGGAATAGGTATTCCGGAAGCGGATCAGAAGCGTATCTTCGAGCGTTTTTATCGTGTGGATAAGAGCCGCAGCAAAGAAGTCGGAGGGACAGGCCTGGGTCTGTCTATCGTCAAGCATGCGGTTCTGATCCATAACGGGAGGATTGAAGTGAAAAGTGCAGTCGGGGAAGGGTCAGAGTTTATCGTTACGATACCGAACCATCCAAAGGACGTGAAGCTGTGACTTATCAGGAAATTAGAGATAATGAAGAAATAAGCACTTATATCCGCCAGGCAGATATGTCACTTTCAGCCCTGGGATTTACAGAGCATAGTTTCGCCCATGTAACGACGGTGGCAGAAAAAGCAGGCTATATTTTACAGACCCTCGGCTATGCTGAACGGCTTGTTGAGCTTGCAAAGATAGCAGGTTACCTTCATGATATAGGAAATCTTGTCAATCGGGAAGAACACAGCCAATCCGGCGCAATCATTGCCTTCCGAATACTGGATCATTTGAACTTCCCTCCTGAGGAGGTCGGATTGATCGTAACAGCAATCGGGAACCACGATGAAGGAACAGGAGTTCCGGTCAGTCCACTTGCAGCGGCCTTAATTCTCGCTGACAAAAGTGATGTGCGGCGAAACCGTGTACGAAATCAGGATAAATCGACTTTTGATATTCATGATCGTGTGAATTATTCCGTCAAAAAAGCAGAACTAAAGATCAATGAGGCACATACAATCATCAAATTGAAGCTTTCCGTTGATACCCGTTATGGTTCTGTGATGGATTATTTTGAAATATTCCTACAGCGTATGATCTTATGCAGGAATGCAGCGGAAAAGCTTGGGCTTCAATTCAAACTGATGATCAATGAACAACAACTAATATAATAGATTTTGCAGGGGCCTCCGGGCCCCTGTGTCAATATTGTTATCACTTTACACGGATTTTACCATGGCACGATAATACTTTTGATGTTGAATCTCTATTCTGGATCTGTAACAAGAAACAGAGTGGAGAATGAGTATGGATTTATTTGATGTTTTGAATCTGATCGGCGGCTTAAGCCTGTTTCTGTTCGGCATGACACTGATGGGGCAGGCGCTTGAACGCAGGGCGGGCAACAGGTTAAAAGCGCTTCTGGGGCGTATGACGACCAATCGATTTGCCGGGCTTTTGACAGGATTGGGTGTTACGGCTATCATCCAAAGCTCATCGGCGACCACGGTCATGGTGGTTGGATTTGTTAACTCGGGGCTGATGACCCTGAAACAGTCCATCAATGTTATTATGGGAGCAAATATCGGGACGACTGTAACTGCGTGGATTTTAAGCCTTGCCGGAATAGAGAGCAGTAACTTTTTCATCCGCCTGTTAAAACCGTCATCGTTTACACCGGTCCTCGCATTGGCGGGAATCATTTTTTATATGGCATCCAAAAACAGTAAGCGAAAGGATACAGGACTGATATTACTCGGTTTTGCTACGCTTATGTATGGAATGGAAACCATGTCAGATGCAGTTTCGGTATTACGAAGTGTTCCATCATTTCAACAGATGTTCCTTACCTTTACGAATCCTATTCTTGGAGTAATTGCCGGTGCGGTCCTGACGGCCATTATACAGTCCAGCTCTGCATCAGTAGGTATTTTACAGGCGCTTGCCTCTACAGGCGCAGTTTCTTACGGTGCGGCAATCCCGATAATTATGGGACAGAATATTGGTACCTGCATAACGGCAATGCTTTCTTCGATCGGTACAACCAGAAATGCTAAAAGAGCTGCGCTTGTTCATTTCGCCTTCAATCTCATAGGGGCTGCGGTATGGCTGACGGTTTTCTGTCTGGTAAAAACTATATTGGCTCCGATATTCCTAACGCAGGCTGCAGACCTGATGGGAATTGCGGTAGTCCATTCGATGTTTAATATCCTTTGTACATTACTGATGCTTCCGTTCAGTCAGGTCCTTGAACAAATGGTCTGCAGGATTCTTCCTGATGCAAAAGTGCCGGAAAAGGAAAAGGAACTTGACGAACGTTTACTCGGAAGCCCTGCTCTTGCGTTGAACCAATGCAGGCAGGTGCTCAGTAACATGGCAGAATTGTCAATCCGGGCATTCCGTGATAGCGCTGTATGCGTTCTGAACTATGATAAAGTAATTGCAGATCGTATCCGTGAAGCGGAAGATAACACGGATCATCTTGAAGACTTGATCAGCACGTATCTTTTGAAACTGACCTCCCATCATTTGGGAGATGAAGAAAGTGTCAAAGCAACAGAATATTTGAAGCTGATTGGAGACTATGAACGAATTGCAGATCATGCAGTGAATATTCTGGAATCAGCTGAAGAAATCGTAAATAAAAACGTTGAGTTTTCAGAAGAC
>JAZNHY010000193.1:0-10323 GCA_045577235.1 Lachnospiraceae bacterium | reverse complement strand
CCTGATCAACAATATACATGTGCGGAAGCACTTTCTCTTTCATATTGAAGTAGGTGTCTTTAATTTCAATCTCGGCGGTGCCTGCACCATATTCCTCATTCAGATCATCGGTAATCTTCTGTGCAAGTTTTTTCTTTTCTTCGAATTTCTGCATATCATGATCACGAATGATCATGCTCATTTCTGCTTTGATCACATCACCTTTCATTTCGCCAACGTGGAAAAAGCCTTCTCGTGCAGTCGTTCTTTCCGGAATTTCGTCCTGCGGAAGACGGGACACATACTCCGCTGCAATACGGATCGCGTTGATCATTTTCCCTTTTGCATCTCCAGTATGGCTGCTTACACCATGTACCGTAAGTTTTGCAGATGCTGCGTTGAAGTTTTCATACTCCACGCCACCTACCGGACCGCCATCAACAGTGTACGCATATTCTGCCCCAAATCCGGCAATATCAAATTTCAGCGGGCCTCTGCCTATTTCCTCATCTGGTGTAAAACCGACACAGATCTTTCCATGACGGATCTCCGGATGATGGATCAGATAATCCATCGCTTCTATGATCTCTGCTATGCCTGCTTTGTCATCTCCGCCCAGCAGCGTCGTGCCGTCTGTAATGATCAGATCATCTCCGATCACTTTCTCCAGTACCTTGAAATTGGCTGCTTTTGTAACTACATTTGGATTCAGCTGGATATCTCCGCCTTCATAATGAATGATCCTCGGCTTCACATTTGTGCCCGATTCAGCCGGAGCTGTATCCATATGTGCAATAAAACCGACAGGTTTTGCTTCTACTCCTTCGCTTGCCGGAAGATAAGCGTATACATAACCATATTCATCCATCCTGACATCGGACAGACCCATTTCCTTCATTTCACCAACCAGATATTCCCCTAATACTTTCTGTTTGGCAGTAGAAGGAATGCTCTGGCTTTCTTCATCTGACTGTGTATCAAAACTAACGTATTTCAAAAATCTTTCTGCTGTTTTCATATATGTCTCCTTTTATTTATCTAGCAGATCCGGACGAATCCTCTTTGTCCGCTCTAATGATTGTTTCCTTCTCCATTGCTCTATTTTGGCATGGTCGCCGGATAAAAGCACTTCCGGCACCTTTCTGCCCATAAAAACTTCCGGGCGGGTATACTGCGGATATTCCAGCAGTGTGATTTCTTCCTTCGCGTCCGGATGAATCAAATCTCCATATACTTCTTTTCTTGCTTTGCGGGTAAACTCTTCTTTCGGACGAACGCGGGAAAAGCTCTCTTCCTCTTTTGAGTCTGCGTTAGTCAGCACATCCGGGATCATACGGCTGATGGCATCCACCATGACCATGGCAGGGAGTTCTCCTCCTGTCAGCACATAATCTCCGATAGATACCGGCTCTGCCTCCATGATTTCCAGCACCCTTTCATCTACGCCTTCATAATGCCCGCATAAAATGATCAAATCCTCTTCGTTTGCCAGTTCCTTTGCCATCTGCTGATGAAAAACCTTTCCTGCCGGAGAGGTATAGATCACCTTTGGCTTTTGAAAGCTCATTGCCTGGAAGGCCGGGTCCAGCAGTGCTTCTTCAAAGCTCAATCCATTCGCTTTTGCATAAGCGTTCACTTTTCCTGCTGCCAGCGTCCCCATGACATCAATGTAGGCATCGTAAATAGGCTGGCACTGCATGACCATGCCGGCGCCTCCTCCATAAGGGGCGTCGTCTACATGACCGTGTTTTTCCAATGTATAATCACGAATATTAACGATATTAACAGAAATGAGACCGGCCTCCTGTGCCCGTCCTATGATACTGGTATTCAGACCGGAAGATATCATTTCCGGAAATAAAGTCAGAATATGAAAATGCATTAATCCAATAACCCTGGCAGAATGTGGACAAGGATCTCTCCCTTTTCTATGTCCACCTGTTTGATGCAGTCCTTGATCACCGGAAGCAGGATCTCTTTCTCCCGCAGTCCTTTTGCGTCCGGCACACCGCATCCTACCACATATACATCATTCGCCCCTGTCTGCAGCACATCCCGGACAGTCCCCAGCTGGTTCCCATCCTCATCTATCACGATACAGCCGATCAGGTCTGCGATATAGTATTCTCCTTCTTCTAATGGCTGGCCATCCTTACGGTCGATATAGATTTCTGCTCCCGTATATTTGGCAGCCTCCTCCGGACTGGAAAAACAGGTAAATTGAACAATAGCCAGATTTTTGAAAAACCTGGCCCCTGCAACTTCTGTCCGGATTTCTTTTGTTTCGGTCTTGATCACGACATCTTTGACTTCACGGAACCGCTTGGGCGAGTCAGTGGTCGGAAAGACTTTGACTTCGCCCTTTATTCCATGTGTAGAGGTGATAACACCGATCCGTAAAAATTGTTCCATAAATGGTTATTCCACAATATCCACTACCGTCTTGAGATTCTGCTTCATGGCAGCGGTCTTCACAACGGCCCGTATGGATTTTGCTATACGGCCCTTTTTGCCAATTACTTTTCCCATATCGTCTTTTGCAACACGCAGTTCAATAACGATCGTTCCGTCGTCTTCTTTTCTTTCGGTAACGACAACTTCATCCGGTGAATCGACAAGAGCTTTAGCAATGACTTCTACTAACTCTTTCATTCCGTCACCTCACTTATTTGATAATGCCCTCTGCCTTCAGTAATTTGGCGACGACTTCTGTCGGCTGTGCGCCATTTTTCAGCCATTTTTCTGCTGCTTCTTTGTCGATTTTTACAGCACTTGGCTCCTGGTTCGGATCATATGTTCCGATCGTCTCAATAAATCTTCCGTCACGTGGAGCTCTTCCATCAGCAACGATGATTCTGTAGAAAGGTGCTTTCTTCTTTCCCATTCTGGTTAATCTGATTTTTACTGCCATTTTGTGTCCTCTTTCTGCGGTGTTCCGCTGTTTTTTATTTATGTGAAAGTTGTTTATTAAAATAACCCTTTCATACCTCTTTTTCCAAGCATGCCCATCATGCCTTTTCCTCGTTTGCCGCCCATCAGGCCGCCTATGCCTCCCATCTGTTTAATGGCCTTCTTAGACTGCTCAAACTGTTTTACCATCCGGTTTACTTCCATAATGTCAACACCGGCGCCTTTCGCAATACGATTTTTGCGGGAGACATTCAGGATCTTTGGATTTCGTCTTTCCTTGATCGTCATAGAAGAAATAATCGCTTCCATCCGGGCAAGTTTCGTATCGTCAATCATTAATGAGCTGCTGCTAAATCCCGGCATCATCTTTAATACTTCCGCCAGGCCGCCCATCTGTTTCATCTGTTTCATAGAGACCAGATAATCTTCAAAGTTGATCTCATTCTTTTTCAGACGCTCGGCCATATCGCGGGCTTCTTCTTCATCTACTGCGGCTTCTGCCTTTTCGATCAGGGACAGCACATCGCCCATACCAAGGATGCGGCTGGCCATACGATCCGGATAAAACTGTTCCAGATCGGTAAGCTTTTCTCCCATACCGGCATAGATGATCGGAACGCCGGTCACTGCTCTTACAGAAAGGGCTGCACCGCCTCTGGCGTCACCATCCAGTTTTGTCAGGATCACTCCATCGATCCCGATCCGGTCAGCAAACCCCTGTGCAATATTGACTGCATCCTGGCCGGTCATGGCATCTACGACCAGAAGCGTTCTGGTCACATCAACCGTTTTCTTGATTTCTTCCAGTTCCTGCATCATATCTTCATCGATCTGCAGACGTCCTGCAGTATCGATAATGATGACATTCTTGTTATTGTCTGAAGCAAACTGAATTGCAGCCTGCGCGATTGCAGAAGCTTTATGACCGGTTCCCATCTCAAACAGAGGGACCCCAACTTTTTCCGCATTGATCCGCAGCTGTTCGATTGCAGCCGGACGGTAAATATCACAAGCCACCAACAGAGGACGTTTCCCCTGTTCTTTTAATTTTCCTGCCAGCTTGGCAGCTGTTGTGGTTTTACCGGAACCCTGCAGACCAACCATCATAATGATCGTTTTAGCCATGCCCGGAAGAAGTTCCAGCTCCGCTGCCTCACCACCCATCAGGCTGACCAGTTCTTCGTTGACGATCTTGATCACCATCTGTCCCGGAGTCAGGCTCTTCATGACATCTTCGCCGATAGCACGCTCTTTCACAGCAGCATTAAACTGCTTCACGATCTTAAAGTTCACGTCTGCTTCCAGAAGAGCCATCCGGACTTCTTTTAATGCCACATCAACATCTGCTTCGGTCAGGATTCCTTTTCCACGCAGTTTCTTAAAAACGTTCTGTAATTTATCCGATAAGTTTTCAAATGCCATATTATAATAGTTCTAAAATATTCTCTGCCGCCTGTTTTGCCTCCTGCAGATTTCTGCAGTCTTCAATCTCTTTTACTTTTTGTTTCACTTCCTGAAACTTTTCCACCAGCTGCAGCTTGTTTTCGTATTCTTCCAGGATCCCCTCAACTCTGCGGACCAGATCATGTACCCCCTGCCGGCTGATATCATACTCCTGTGCGATCTCCGCATAAGAAAGATTGTCCATAACATATGCGCCGTAGATC
This sequence comes from Lachnospiraceae bacterium, assembly GCA_045577235.1. Taxonomy (GTDB): domain Bacteria; phylum Bacillota; class Clostridia; order Lachnospirales; family Lachnospiraceae; genus RGIG5612. The sequence continues at coordinate 5,767 of JAZNHY010000193.1, read as the reverse complement.
TCCTTCTGATGTTCCGTCAGCAGATCTCCGTAAAAATCATATAATAATGATCTTTTCACAAATTCTTCCATAGGTCCCCTTTGCACGCCCGGTTATCTTACTATTAATAGTTTGCCGTGTCAAGTATTTTTACTTGACACGGCTTTTCCCGTTGACGTTCAAAATAATAAATGCTTAAATAGGGTTATCACTTTAGGGGGATTATCATATGAAAAAAATAATATCTGTGTTAATCAGTCTGATGCTTGTTGCAGGGCTAATTCTTGCAGGCTGTGGCAAGGAGGAAGAGCCGGAAAAAGAAATGTATCTGGCATCTGATTCTGCGACAGTTGTTACTTATGCGAAAGATGAAGATGGCAATCTTGTGCCTTCCGGCGTGGAAGTCCGCGGAACCAAAGTCGTCCTGAAAGGAAAGACGGTAACGCAGGATGAGATCAACTACGAACCTCTCAAAAAAGCAGAGGATGCGGAGAAAGATGAGCCAACGATCTACTTTGCCCAAAGCGATCTTGTGGAAACTCCGGAAGAGTGTGTCCGGGAAAAAGACAAATATGTCCGTACATCGGTCACGCCTGTTGCCGGTGTGGATGACTGCACGATCAAAGGCTTCATCTGGAAAGGTTCTCACGTATCCATTACTGGTTTCGACTCTCTTTCTTCCGAGGGACTGGTCAACATGTACCAGGTATCTGCGGATGATGGTACAGAAGGCTGGGTCTATGCAAAATACCTGGTAGATACGCAGGAAGATGCAAATGCAGTCAATCAGGAATACTATGAATTAAATAAAGATAAGATCTACGACGGTCTGGATCTTTATGGCGGCGAGCCTGGAAATCTGGATTACTTTTATTATGACAAAGTCGTCAATACATCCAGTGTGATGCCTTCTGAATGCCGTGCTTATTACCTGAATGCAGGATGCATCGATGTGATTGATGATTATATTGACTGCTGCAGAGAAGCAAATGCGAATGCCGTGGTCATCGATATCAAAGATGGTGCTCTGGCTTACCATGCAGAAATTGCCAACAGCTACACACCTTCCTCTTATGAAACCGCTTATCATAACAATGCAGACTACAAAGCAGGCGTGCAAAAAGCAAAAGATGCAGGCCTCTGGACCATTGGCCGTATCGTAGTCTTTAATGACAGTTTCTTTGCAGATGACAATCCGAATGAATGTATTCTGGAATATGGTGAGAATGCCGGCTGGCCGTCCGCTTATTCCAGAAAGGCATGGGAATATAATGTCAAACTGGCAATCTCCGCAGTACAGGAGATGGGCTTTGACGAGATCCAGTTTGACTACGTGCGGTTCCCGGAAAATGCTTATGGCCTCTCTGATTCCGGAGCAGCTGATTTCAGGAATACCTATGGAGAAGAAAAAGCACAGGCAGTCCAGAATTTCTGCCGCTACGCTGCAGATTCCATCCATCAGGCAGGTGCATATTTCTCGGTTGACGTTTTTGGTGAATGTTCAGACGGATACGTAACAGCTTACGGACAATACTGGCCGGCAATCTCCAATGTAGTTGATGCCGTCAGCTCCATGCCGTATATCGATCATTTCGGACGAGAAGCCTATACCTGGACAGATGGTTATTCCACCATGTATAACTGGGCAAGAGGCGCTTATGATTCGCAGCAGTGGACACCAAACCCGGCAAGGCCGAGAACCTGGCTCACCTGCTACTCGGTTCCTTACTGGGAGCCGGAAATTCCGGTGACCTCTCCATTCCTGGAAGATCAGATACAGGCCCTCTGGGATGCAGGGATTGGTGATGGCGGATTTATCACCTGGAACGTGGCTTCCAATTTGGGAATCTACTATACAGTAGCTCCTGCTTTTGCTCGAAGCTATCAATAGAAGAAAAACAGAAAGCTGCCCTTAGGGGCAGCTTTTTTATTATCTGCTGCAGCGGGCCAGATCATACAACAGACCCTCTGCCCCATTATAACGCTCTTCCGGATCTGCTTTTGTGCACCGAATCAGAATTTGATAAAGCGGATCAGAGATATCCGGTCTAAGAAAACGTACATGCTGAAATGTTTTTTCTTTGCCGTCCGGATCACGGCCCGTCAGCATGAAATATAGAATTGCCCCAAATCCGTAAATATCTGTTCGGGTATCACTTTGGCTGTGGCTGTCTTCGTATTGTTCCGGTGCCGCATAGCCTTTTGTCCCAAGGCAAATACGATCATGATCCTCACGGATAACATATTGTTTCGCTGCGCTGAAATCGATCAATTTGAGCGTTCCTCCCTTTCCTACCAGAAGATTGTCCGGTTTCAGATCTCTGTAAATGACAGGCGGTCTCTGTGTGTGCAGATAGAATAATATATCTGCAACCGGCAGCAGGATCTGCATTGTCTCTTTCTCTGACAGATACTTCCTTTTCTGCACATAATTCCGCAGGGTGACTCCGGGGAAAAATTCTTCAACTAATAAGAAGCCGGAACCCGATTCCATACAGTATAATGGCCGGATGATCCCTTCATGGTGCAAACTCTGCAGAATATCTGCTTCCAGGCTGTTATGAGCATTTAAGAACTTGACAATAACCAGCTGATTCTTTTTCCGATCCCTGGCCAGAAACACCTCTGTGGCTGCGCTGCTTTCAAACGGTCTGCCTAATTCAAACCGTCCTGCAATGACTTGTCCCATATACATTTGTTTTCTTCTTCTACAAAGGTATCCGAGTGGACATCCGAGAAAAATAACCCCGCCAAAAATTAACACAGCCAAAAAGGCTGTGTCAATTAAGAGAATATTACATTCCTGTTAATATTATTCGATTGGGTTTCCCTCTCCGTCAAAAAGCGGAAGTTTTTCCAGGAACAGGATATCATCCCGGTCAGCAGCATCTCCTTCTGCCAGGATTGCCATTCTGCCCGCAACAATGCCTCCAGCCTGTTCCACTAATGTTTCAACTGCAGCAATCGATTCACCAGTAGAAATAACATCATCCAGAAGCAGGATCCGTTTCCCTTTCATTTTTTCCGCATCCGCGCCATCCATATAGAGTTTCTGTTCCGCTTTTGTAGTAATGGACTGTACTGTTGTCTCAAAGACACCATTCATATAAAGCTTAGGTGCTTTCCGGACCAGAAAATATTCATTTTGTCCGCTCTGTCTTGCCATTTCATGAATCAGCGGGATAGCTTTTGCCTCCGGCGCCACCATGTAATCATACTCCGGAGCAATCTTTAAAAGTTCCGCAGCTGCTGCCACCGTCAGTTCAACATCTCCAAAAATAACAAACGCACCGATTGACAGCGTATCAGAAGCTTTGCAAATAGGGAGTGCACGCTCACATCCTGCAATTGTCATTTTATACGTTTTGTTCATGTCATTCTCCTTTAATTATCTGTATCATCTATTGCCAGTATCTGACTCCATTTGCTTTTATCAACGGAATGCGGTTCATAGACCCATTGTGATGCAACGCAGGAGACTGCGGCAAAATGATCTTGATCAAAATGGACCGGTCCAAGTACCGTATCCAGATTCAATTCTTCTGCCGCTTTGATGATGGATTCCGCATCCACCGACATAGCTCTTTTCAAAGTCTCCACCGTTACTTCCACGATGCCATGTTTGTAACCCAAAGATTCAGGACAAGGCGTAATATATTCGCTGTTCCACCAGTCTGCCAGATCTTTTCCATCCTGCTTTGTCAGAGAAGAAGAAAAAGAAAAGGAAGGGGCCCAGGCTTCTGCTGTATAAGTCTGATCGAATGCACTGCTGAGCGGGTCTTTTTCCAATGCATCATAGTAAAGATGCCCATTCACCAACATACTGGATTTCAATTCCAATCCGGCATCATGGATCATCCGCACTGCATTCAGATAATCATCCGTATCCAGAAAACATAAAAGCGCATCCGCTTTTGCATCCCGCATCGCCTTCACATAATCATCTGAGAACTGAATCTCTTTTGCCGTGATTCGGTTTTCAGCACAGTATTTGAGAGCTTTTCCTGCAAAGGAATTTTCAGAGGATCTCTGATCCGTGAGGATCACCAACGATGTGATCCCTTTTTCCTGCCAGATTGGAAGGAAAGCATCCATCTGTTCCTGGGTCCCCGCAGAAACCAGGAAAGAATATGTATGTTTTCCCTGTGCTTCCCAAAGGGTTTCATCTGCGTCTACACAGAAACAAGGCACCTGTTTCTCCTCACAGATTTCTGCAACCGGAAGAACCGTACTGTCTGAGTGAGAAACAATGATCACATCTACGTTTTCTTCTTCGATCAGCTGCAAAGCGGCTTCCTTTGCACCTCTTTCTGTTGATCCGGAATCCCGAAGGAGATAACGGACCATCAGTTTTTTCTCCAAAGCATCGATAAAAATACCCCCGCTCTGGTTCAGTTCCTCAACTGCAGCCTTTTCTGTCTCCAAAGTTCCCTCTGCATATTCTGCATACTCTCCCGTCATCGGGCAGATACGGCCGATCGTCACATAGTTCTTTTTTGAAGTTTTCGGAGCTGAAGCACAGCTGCACAGGCATAAAGCGGTGCATATGGATAAAAAGATGACTAGTACGGCTTTTTTCATATACCTCATTTATTTATCAAGCTCGGAAATCACGCGTACAGCTTCTCCGATTGCCTGGTTATCCACTTCTTCAAAGCGGCCCTCATCAGATAAAGCAGCCTGTTCCGGAATGATCGGCATCTTTCCAAGCACCGGAAGACCGAGTGAAGAAGCAATGTCCTCAATATGGCTCTCGCCAAAGACATGGATCTTCTTGTCACAGTCCGGGCAGACAACATAACTATAGTTCTCAACGATGCCAAGCACCGGAATATTCATAGCAGTTGCCATGTTGTATGCTTTTTTCACAATCATCGTTACCAGACTCTGCGGGCTGGTGACGATCACAATTCCATCCAGAGGAATAGACTGGAACACAGTCAGCGGTACATCACCGGTTCCAGGAGGAAGGTCAACCAAAAGGTAGTCCAGTTCTCCCCAGATGACATCCGTCCAGAATTGTTTTACAACTCCTGCCAGCACCGGACCTCTCCAAATGACCGGTGTTTCTTCATCTTCAAGAAGCATATTGACGCTGATGATGCGGATCCCGCTAGCTGTCTCGCGTGGGAAGATCCCGTCTTCACTGCCCTCGGCATGCCCTTTAATACCAAACATCTTCTGAATGGACGGACCAGTAATATCTGCATCCAGGATGCCGACTTTATATCCTTTTTTGGCCAGTTCCACAGCAAGGCTGCCAGTCACGAAGGATTTTCCGACGCCTCCTTTTCCGCTGACTACACCAATCACGTTCTTAATATTGCTGAAACGATTCTGCTCTTCTAAAAAGCTCTCCGGTCCATTCTTGCTTGGACAAGAGTCAGCGTGTTCACATCCGGCGCAGGACTCTTCGCTGCAGCCTTCCTGTTCTCTGAAATCTTTCTCGTCTGCCATAGTAATTCTCCTATCTTTTTTTACTTCGTCAATAATACCATTATACGATTACTGCGTGCAATGAATTTCGACATCTCTTCCGGTGTCAGCGGTTCATTCCCAAGTTTTGCCAGATCATAGAGCTGCTCCAGTACCATATCCGCATTTTCCTCGTCTTCCTCCGCGTGAGAAAGAACATACTGAACCAGTACATTATTATTATTCAGTACCAGTGTTCCCGGGGTGCGCATTTGTTCAAATTCCGTATTGTCCATACCCATCATGCCCATCTGGATCATCATGTCTTCCATTCGCTTGCTTTCCTCTGAAACAGTAAGCATGGAGGATACAT
>JAZNHY010000192.1:0-2299 GCA_045577235.1 Lachnospiraceae bacterium | reverse complement strand
GATCGTGATCTATGATGACGCAGATCTGGATGTGGGGAAACTGCGCATTCGTGCAAAAGGAAGTGCAGGCAGTCACAACGGGATGAAAAATATCGTGGAGCAGCTTGCGACGACAGACTTTGCCCGTGTACGTATTGGCATCGGCAAGCGGCCGGAGCAGACAGATATGGTCGATTATGTGCTTTCTGCTTTTCCACAGGAAGAACGCAAAGAAGTGGAAACAGCGATGGAAAAGGCAGCACAGGCAGTGGCTGTGATCCTGGAAAAGGGCTGCGATGCGGCAATGAATCAGTTTAATTAATTCTATGTTTGATCTGGACAGACTGGAAGTATTCCATGACATAAGAAATGCCATAGGAACAGGGACCCTTCGGATCTCCGGCTGTGTCCCCTCTCAGATGGAACATTTTCTGTGGCAGTTGGGTGATGGCTTTGACGGCAAAGTCATCATTACTTTTGATGAGCAAAAAGCCAGAGAATTACTGACCAACTACCAGGCATTCGACTGTCAGTGTGTTTATTACCCAGCAAAAGATCCGCTGTTTGATCAGGCAGATATCCGCGGCACCTATCTTTCCGAGCAGAGGTTTGCCATTCAGAAGCGTCTGTTCGGCGGAGAAAAACTGACGGTCATTACAACACTGGACGCATTTGCAGAAAAGCTTTCTTCCTTTGAGGACATCGAGAAAAATCTGATCGTGATCAAAGAAAAAGAAACGCTGGATGTTCCGGGACTGGCCGAGCGTCTGGTGGAACTTGGTTATGAAAATGAACTGCAGGTAGAAGCACATGGTGAATTCTCCCTGCGCGGTAATATCATCGATATCTTTCCTTATACAGAAGATGCGCCGTACCGGATCGATCTTTGGGGAGATGAGATTGAAAGCATCCGCATGTTTGATGTAGAGAGCCAACGGTCGATCGAGCAGGTGGAGTCCTTTACGGTTTTCCCGGGAGGAGAAGGAAAACAAAATAGTGTTACACTGTTTGATTATTTTAGCGACCGGACATTATATATTTTTGATGAACCTGCCCGTGTCTTCCACGAAGCTGTTTTTGAGGAAGCACTGCTGGGAGAATTTCAGAAGCGGCATCCTCTGTTATTCTCCATGTTGGGAACGGTTTGCGAGGATCTGCCTGCAGATCAGGAGTTCTTTGTAAATGCACGGAGTATTCCTTCCTATAACGGAAGGTTTGCTGATCTGGTAGAGGACCTGAAACAATATAAAAAAGAAGGATGGAATATTTCTTTGTTCACAGCCAGTCCGATCCGTGCAGAACGGCTGGCGAAAGAACTGCAGGATGCACAGATCCCGCTGCAGGTGGAAGTAGGGAATATCCGTACCGGCTTTGAATATCCGGATATCCGATGCAGCGTGATCACAGAAGTGGATATTTACGGTGCACGACGCCGGAACAAGAGGCGCAAAAGACGTTATTCCGGAGATCCAATCAAAGATTTTACCGATCTGAATATCGGGGATTATGTGGTGCATGAACAGCACGGCGTCGGTATTTACCGCGGTATTGAGAGGATGACCGTGGACGGTATCGAAAAAGATTATATGAAGATCAGCTACGCAAACAATGCGTCGCTGTATGTACTTGCCACACAGTTTGATAAGATTCAGAAATACTCCGGTGCGGATGGAGCAACGCCGAAAGTTCATCGTCTGGGTGGAAAAGAATGGTCCAATACCAAGGCAAAAGTCCGCACAGCTGTGAAAGACATTGCTGCAGATCTTGTGAAACTTTATGCAGCCCGCCAGGCCAAGCAGGGTTACCGCTATCTTCCAGATACAGTCTGGCAGAAAGAATTCGAAGAAGAATTCGAATTTGAAGAGACGGACGATCAGTTGCGTGCGATCGAAGATGTGAAAGCGGATATGGAGTCTGGTCGGATCATGGACCGCCTGATCTGCGGTGATGTAGGTTTTGGAAAGACCGAGGTGGCTATCCGCGCGGCATTCAAAGCAGTACAGGAAGGCAAGCAGGTTGCATTCCTGGTTCCAACAACCATCCTGGCCCAGCAGCATTACAATACCTTCCTGCATCGCATGAGCAATTATCCGGTCACGGTCAAAATGCTTTCCCGTTTTGTAAGCGCAGGAGAACAGAAAAAGATCGTGGCGGATTTGAAAAAGGGCATGGTCGATATCGTAGTAGGAACACATCGCCTGCTTAGTAAAGATATTGTTTTTAAAGATCTGGGACTGTTGATCATTGATGAGGAACAGCGCTTTGGTGTTTCACATAAAGAGAAGATCAAACAACTGCGCAAAGACGTAGATGTGCTGAC
>JAZNHY010000191.1:0-3624 GCA_045577235.1 Lachnospiraceae bacterium | reverse complement strand
GGAAAAGTAGACACAGAGTTCATCTGTGTGGAGAGTGAACATTCTTCCATGTCAGCATGCATCGGTGCAGAAGCAGCAGGTGCGCGGGCAGTCACCGCTACTTCATCGGCCGGACTTTCCTTTATGAATGAGATGCTGTTTGTGGCAGCATCTGCAAGACTGCCGATCGTACTGGCAGTCGCAAACCGTGCCCTGACAGGCCCGATCAACATCAACCACGATTATTCAGATTCCATGGCAGAGCGTGATTCCGGTTTCATCCAGATCTACTCTGAAAACAACCAGGAAGCTTATGATAATTATCTGCAGGCGCACCGAATTGCAGAGACTGCAGATGTGCGTCTTCCGGTCATGATCTGTGAAGATGGTTTTATCACCTCACATGCACTGGAGAATATTGAACTGGAATCCGATGAGGATGTGAAAGCCTTTGTTGGTGAATATCATCCGGAAGAATATCTGCTGAAGGATGAGAATCCGCTGGCAGTGGGACCTTACGGTGTTTCCAATTATTACATGGAAGCACGTGTGGCGCAGGCAGAAGCAATGAAAAATGCAAAGCGTGCGATCTTGGATGTGGCAGCAGATTTTGAAAAGACATTCGGAAGAAAATATGGCTTCTTTGAAGAATACAAAATGGATGATGCCGAGATGGCAATTGTGATCATGGGTTCTTCTGCCGGAACTGCAAAAGCAGCTGTTGATGAACTGCGTGCAGCGGGTAAAAAAGTTGGACTCATTAAAGTCCGCGTGTTCCGTCCATTCCCTGGCGAAGAGCTGGCAGCAGCATTAAAGAATGTGAAAGCAGTTGCAGTGATGGACAAAAGCGAAGGCTTTTCTGCAAACGGCGGACCGTTATTTGCAGAGACAGCAAGTGCCTGCATTAACATGGACCAGCGGCCAAAGATGATCAATATCGTTTACGGCCTTGGCGGCAGAGATTTTACCGTGGATCACACACGCCGTGTCTTTGCACATTTGGAAAAGATTATTGAGACCGGAGAGATCGGTCCGACATATATTCATTTAGGTCAGCGTGATGACAGAAAGGAGGTGCTGTAATGGCTTATAATCTGAAAGAAGAAATGAGCAAAAAAGAACGGTTTGAAGCCGGGCACCGTCTTTGTGCCGGATGCGGCGCCGGTATTGTCTGCCGTGCGATGATGCGCGCAGTAGATCCGGAAGATCAGGCAGTCATCTGCAACGCGACCTCCTGTCTGGAAGTATCATCCTTCCAGTATCCGTATACGGCTTGGCATGATTCCTACATCCACTCCGCATTTGAAAATGCAGCTGCAACAGCAGCCGGCGTGGAGAGCGCATACGTTGCGTTAAAGAGAAGAGGAAAGATTGATAAGAACTGCAAGATCATCGCGATAGGCGGTGACGGCGGAACTTATGACATCGGCTTCCAGTCTCTGTCCGGCGCAATGGAGCGCGGCCATGACTTTACTTATTTCTGTTATGATAACGAAGCATACATGAATACCGGTACGCAGCGGTCATCCGCTACACCGCGGTTTGCATCGGCAACCACAACGCCGTCCGGTATTGAGTCTGTAGGTAAGAAACAGAACCAGAAAGATCTGACACAGATCATGGTGGCACATGGCAGCCCATATGTGGCACAGACCACAATGATCGGCACCTTCCAGGATTTTCATGAGAAGGCGCATAAGGCGATCTACACAGAGGGGCCGACTTTTGTCAACGTGCTCACACCGTGTCCGCGTGGCTGGCAGTATCCGCCGGAGATCCTTCCGCAGATCTGCAAGACCGCAGTGGATACCTGCATCTGGCCACTATATGAAGTAGAAGAGGGCGAGTACCATCTGACTTACAAGCCAAAGAACAAACTTCCAGTGGAAGAGTTCATGAAACTGCAGGGCCGATTTAAACACTGCTTTGCACCTGGAAATGAGTGGACCATTGAAGAGGCCCAGAAATATGTAGACCGGAAATGGGAAGAACTTCTGGAAAAATGTAATTAAAAAGATCCCCGCCAAATGGCGGGGATTTCTTATTGTTGATAGTCTTGCTGTCTTGGCCTTCTCGTAGCTTTTACATCTGCGGCATGCCGGCATGCACAATGCCGGTGTATTTTGCAATCTGCTCGTCGAGCGTGATCAGGTTTTCTAACGAAAGCTTGTGTACGTCATCCAGACCGGAGATGCGTGCAAACGTTTTGAGTTCTTCATTGGAAAGGATCAGATAATTTGCGATCCTCTGTGCAGCCTCTTCAATCTTAAGACGCTCACGCAGCATCGGGTTCTGTGTTGCAATGCCTACAGGGCAGTAGCCGCTTCCGCAGATCCGGTACTGCTGGCAGGCAGCTGCGATCAACGGAGCCGTTGCAACGGCAATGGCATCGGCACCCATCGCCAGTGCTTTTGCAAAATCAGCAGAGACACGTAAGCCGCCTGTGATCACCAATGCGATATCGGACTGAATGCTGTCCAGATATTTGCGTGCACGGGAAAGTGCATAGATTGTCGGAACAGAAGTTGCCTCGCGGAGGAAGAGCGGGCTGGAACCCGTTGCACCGCCGCGTCCGTCGATGGTGATAAAGTCCGGGGCTGCAAAGACAGCGTAGGCAATGTCCTTTTCAATATTGCCTGCAGCCAGCTTAATACCGATCGGACGTCCTTCTGAACGCTCCCTGAGCATATCGACCATTGCTTTCAGATCTTCTTTGGAGTTGATCTCCGGAAACTTGCTCGGGCTTTGAATATCTTCACCCACATTCTTGCCGCGGATCGCTGCAATCTCTTCTGTAACTTTGCTTCCCGGCAGATGTCCGCCCATGCCAGGCTTTGTACCCTGGCCGATCTTAATCTCAATCGCATCCGATGTTTTCAGGTTCTCATCCGTTACGCTGTATTTATTTGGGATATATTCGAAAATGTATTTATAAGCAGCAGCTTTTTCCTCCGGCAGGATGCCGCCTTCGCCGCTGCACATCGCCGTTTTGGCTGCTGCAGAACCCTTTGCCAGAGCGGTTTTGATCTCTTTTGATAAAGCACCGAATGACATATGGGAAATATAGACCGGGCTTTCTAAGACCATTGGCTGTTTTGCATTTTTACCAATGATCGTCTGTGTGCTGACCGGGTCATCGTCGTTTAACGGCGCCGGGTCAAGCTGCGCACCCAGCAGCAGGATATCCTCCCATTTTGGAAGCGGGAGCAGTGTTCCCATTGCAGCATGAAGGGACTCACCCTTCACAGCCATCTCGTGGATCTCTGCCATGTAGCGGGCGCATTCATCCTGGCGCACCAGAGATGAGTCGTAATCAGGCGTTGGTTTTACATTTTCTTTCATGTGATTCCTCCCATAAATCTTTTTTAAAAGGGGCTGCAGCTGACAGCCCCTTGTTTGTTACTCTCCGTGACAGGTGATAAGCCATGGTGCCGGTTGGATATCAAAAGCGCCTTTTGCGTTCATCTTGGAAACCGTGATCTGCGTGATGTCTATTTCTTTCAGGTCCATTTCCCTGCAGATCTCGTTCATCCGTCCGGCCAGGTTAAAGTCCAGCGTATAGACGACAAACTCCATCTTCGGGTTCAGTTTCAGGAGACATTCCATCTCCTGTTCCATGCTGGCAGAGCCAACAAGCATGGTCGT
>JAZNHY010000190.1:0-3821 GCA_045577235.1 Lachnospiraceae bacterium | reverse complement strand
AATAATCTTGCTATCAAAGGAATTGCAAGAGCGCAGAGAAACTACGGAAAGCATATCATCTCTACTGCGTTGGAGCATCCTTCTGTCAGCGGCCCTTTGACCTGGCTTCAGGAGCAGGGGTACGAGATCGATCTGGTGGATATCGGAAGAGATGGAAAGATCGATACGGATCATTTAAAGGAACTTCTCCGGGATGATACGATCCTAGTGGCAATAACGGCAGTAGACAGTGAGCTGGGGGTTATCCAGCCGGTAAACGAAATCTCCGAGATTGTCAGAACGAATGAAATCTGCAGACTCCATGTGGATGCGACGCAGGCCATAGGAAAGATTCCATTCTCGTTTGAAGGAATTGATACGGCAAGCATGGCTGCCCATAAGTTCTACGGATTAAATGGCAGCGGCATCCTTTATAAGAAAAAAGATATTGTGATCGATCCGCTGATCCACGGGGGATCCGGAGCATCCCTTTACCGGAGCGGCACACCAACTCTGGCGTTGGCTTATGCTTTTTGGGAGGCTTTGCAGCTTTCGCTGAAGGCCCTGCCGGAGCGGTTTAAAAAAGTAGAACAGTTGAATTTACAATTACGGAATGCGTTTGTCCAGTATCCACAAGTGAGGATCAACAGTCCGGAAGATACAGTTCCCCATATCCTGAATGTCAGTGTGACGGGGGTGAAAGGAACCAGGATGCAGCAGCTTTTAGCGGAAAAAGGAGTTTGCGTTTCCGTCAAGTCGGCCTGCTCCACAGAAGGCACGCCATCCAAGGCAGTCTTTGCCGTCAGCAGGGATAGAAAGAACGCACTTTCTTCATGGCGGATCAGCCTGAGTCATCTGACGACCACAGAGGAAATAGAACAATTTCTGGAGATTTTTGACCAATGTCTAAAGGAGCTGGCAGTATGAGAGAGATAAAGGGAAAATACCAGCTGATAGAGCAGAGTATTCAGAAAAAATACCATAAGGAACTGTGGACTCCGTTTGTTCGCGCAGTTAAGCAGTATCAGTTGATCAGCGAGGGAGATAAGATCGCGGTTTGCATTTCCGGTGGAAAAGATTCCATGCTGATGGCAAAACTGATGCAGATGCTGCAGCGCCACAGCGATGTTCCCTTTGACTTGGTGTATCTGGTCATGGATCCCGGATATAACGAGGTGAACCAGCAGAAGATCGAAAGCAATGCAGCCCTGCTGCATATCCCGATCACCGTTTTTGAGACTAATATCTTTGACGTTGCCAACAATACAGACCAATCACCATGCTATCTGTGTGCCAGAATGCGCAGAGGAAATCTTTATGCAAAGGCAAAGGAACTGGGATGCAATAAGATCGCGTTAGGGCATCATTTAAATGATGTGATCGAAACGACGGTCATGGCAATGTTTTACAGTTCTCAGCTGCAGGGGATGCTGCCAAAGCTTCACAGCACCAACTTTGAAGGAATGGAACTGATCCGCCCACTGTATCGTATCCGGGAGGAAGATATTCTGGCATGGAGAACTTATAACGAGCTGGAATTCATTCAATGCGCATGTCGTTTTACAGAGAACTGTTCGATCTGTGATAATGGAGGCGGAGGCTCCAAACGGCAGGAAATCAAAACGTTGATCCGCCGCCTGAAAAGAGATAATCCGCTGATCGAAACAAGTATCTTCAACAGTATTCATTCTGTGAATATAGATACCTTTCCGGGATACAAAACGGAAGGAACTATCCATTCTTACCTGGAAGAGTATGAATCTGCGTTGGAAGAATCTATCATAACGGAATAAAGCAGGATCAAAATTGTTTTTGCAATTATAATTACAGTATCAATCATCCCCGGGACATCTGTTCCGGGGTTTTTTATTGTCTGAAATTTTGGGTTCCGTAATGGAATTTAAGTCATGTTGCCGGGAAGGATATATGCTATAATCATTTTAATATAGTATGCATCAGGAAAGGAGCCAACCATGAGTGAGTTTAGATTGATACCAGGCATTCCAAACAAGGAAACGACGATGGCCGGAAACGCCCCGGAGGGCAGTATCCGTAATACAACAAACTCCAGCACGCATCTTGCCCCTCATCCGCCGGTTTTGAAAAGCAAAGTGTTTGCAGACGGCATTGAGGACACCTGGCTGGAATATATACCGGAAAATTTAGAGAAAGACAAAAAGCCGCCGCTCATCATCTCCTGTCATGGAGGCGGCGCACAGGCACAGTGGCAGTTTGATGAGACCTCCTGGTGCTACATTGCAGAGGAGGAGGGCTGTATTGCTGTGTTTCCAAATGCCGGCGGGATCCGCCGTTCCTGGCTGACGGAAGATGATCCGGCAAAAGAGAAAGAACTTCCAAACATGATGGATATCTTTGCGCCAACCCCGGATGGCCGCGTTGCAGAAACAAATCATCACATCCAGTTTCTGAAGGCACTCATTGAGGAGATGAAGGCGCAGTACAATATTGATGAGAGCAGGATCTATCTGCAGGGCATGTCCATGGGAGACATTATGACGATGATGTTTGCCCGGATCTGCGGTGATCTTCTGGCAGGCATTGACAGTACGGCTGGTCCATCCCCGCAGATGGCGCTGTTTGATGACGATGGAAATGTCAGAGGCTTTAAATGTCCGGTGCCGGTATATCAGTCCCGTGGTGAACTGGATAATATCGTGGCCGCTCCTGTGGCAGGAAAGGAGAATACTACCCGCCAGGATGTGAACGCGGTGAACCGGGAGTTCTGGCTGAAGGTGAATGAATGCGACACTTTGCCGCGCCTTTCTATATTAGACGTGAACAACCTGATCTACTACACCGGGAAAAAGGCCAATGTGGTTTATAGGGATGTAAAACATCGCGGCCATGGCCAGACCCTGGATGATGCTTACTGGGCATGGAATACTTTGTTCAAAGGAACCAGACGGAATCCGGACGGCAGCATCAGCTGCCCGGATACGGACTATTCCGCGCGCGGTGATGTGGACGCTGCAGCTCTTTGCGATGGCTGCGAATATGCTTACATCAATAACAGCAAGGTGAAGCTGGAGGCACCGGCTTTCTTTGATGTCCTCACCAACTTTGATTTTGAAAGCCACGCTCAGAAGGAATACAAGCGGGAACTTTACGTGCCGGTAAGTTTTTTGAACCAGTATTTTGATATCGGCGTGGAATATTCTCCAGACGGACGGGGCGCTATTCTTCATTGTCCTGCAGGAGACTGCGAGATTGCAGAAGCCAGTGTTGCCACTTTGTGGGATGGATTTTTAAGATCCATGCTCATGCCGGTGGTCCGCAAAGACGGTGTGCTTTTTGTAGCAGTGCGCTGGTTTGCCGAAGTCATTTTTGATATGCATGTAACGGAGTGCGACGGCGCTATGTACATCTCCGATCATCACGGAGAGATGAGCAAAGATATGGCATATGTCATCCGGGAGATCCTGTCCTGAGTGGCAAGACTGTAAGAGACAGAGGGATATCTGATGAATAAAACAAAAATAGAGTTTGACAGGAATGGTCTGAAGATCCGCGGACATGTATGGGGTAATACAGGAGGCACACAGCCGGCTGTGATATTAAGCCACGGCTTTCTGTCAAATGAACGAATGTGCAAAAAGTACGCCAAACTGCTTGCTGAAATGGGCTTTCTGGCAATCACCTATGATTTCTGCGGCGGAGGCATCATCTGCAAAAGCGATGGACGCAAACAGGACATGACAATACTGACCGAAAAGGCAGACCTTATGGCGGTCATTGAAGGCGTCCGCTCGCGCTTTTCTCCAAGCAGTATTTCTCTGCTGGGATGCAGCCAGGGAGGCTTTGTTTCCGGTCTGGTTGCAGCG
>JAZNHY010000189.1:0-4995 GCA_045577235.1 Lachnospiraceae bacterium | reverse complement strand
TATTGGCCGCCTTCATCCATAACTTTCCACTCAACAGAATTGTACTCCGGATTCCAAAGGCTTTGCTCCGTACCGAAAACCTCAAGATTCAAGGCTGCCGCATCTCCTTCGAAGATTTCTAGTTCTCCTTCATTCGGATCCTCCGCCCGTACCCCAATGTCAATTGGCGCGTCATAGGCAATTCCTTTGATTGGAAAGTTATCCAGTTCAATGCCATCCTTCATATATACCCAACGATCGGCAAAAACAGTTGATCTCGCCTCTTCCGTCAGCCAATCCGTCCATGTTCCGTCAAAAGATATAAGGCTCTCTCCTTCGTTCACAACTGCTTTGCTGCATGCGATGTAACCGTTTGGCCCATACGCTTGCGGAGTATTAATTCCATAACTGCCATCGGGAAGCTGCTCCGTAACCACGATGGAATAACGCTGTCCTTCCTGAATGATCACCGGCTCATCCAGATATTCCTGATAATATCCTCCATATGGACAGGTCTTTTCCCCACTGGCCATTAAAATTCCATCCTCCGGTGAAACCGCATCCGGTTTCAGCAGATAGATTTCATATTGAACCATTGTTCCAGGCGTTGCGACTTCAAAAGCCACATTCAAAACATGCTCCGTTTTTTCCGGTTCAAAAATATTGGCTGTTTTTACCGGTAGCTCAGATGTCATTTCCAGGATTGTGGTGACCTGCATCAGGTCATACTGGTCGCGGTGCAGGGTCTCCGGATCATATTTGGTCCCTGCTCCTTTCAGCCAGGGATCAAATAGAAATACCTCAGGCGATGAAATTGACTGATCATAATAGGAGAGCCAGAAATACCCTGATCCGACCATAACCGGATCTCCGTTTTCATCCAGCACCAAATCTCCATTTTCATCTGTTTTCGGAACCGGAATCCCCCAACTTCCACTGCCCATATCCGGGAACGCATTCTGTCCGGAACCCCAGCTATTTTTTACCAGCCATGCGCCATCTGCAGGCGGCTGATGATCCGCTGAAAAATTCTCTTTGCTGTAGTTGTCGTCCCAGCCTACGATCGTCACCGCATGATTGGAAGGGTCCGACTTCCATGTATAATGTGCCCAAGTCTTAGCATTCATGTACACGCCTTCGGTATCTGTCTGCCACGGACGCGACATATCTGCACAAAAGCCGATCGCAACCGCATTCAGATCTAAAAGATTCTCTTTGATCGCGATCGTGCCCGCTTCATTATATTCATATTGATAATTCGTGGCTTTGGTAATCAA
This sequence comes from Lachnospiraceae bacterium, assembly GCA_045577235.1. Lineage (GTDB taxonomy): Bacteria > Bacillota > Clostridia > Lachnospirales > Lachnospiraceae > RGIG5612. The sequence goes on along the minus strand of JAZNHY010000189.1, from coordinate 3,739 downwards.
TGCCGGAGAAGGCAGATAATAGGACTCCGCCAAAACATAGTCCTGCAGATAGCGATATTGTTCATCCAGCAGCCAGTCATCTTCCTTGGAATAAGACGCCGGAAAAACAATTCCGCCCGCTTCATATCCTTCCTGGATGATGCCGTTTTTCCCTTTATATTCCAGTGCCTCGTCTCTGCTCTCCCTAACCGGACCGATTCCGGCCGCAAAGGTATGTGCCGCCAGGAAGGCAGTTCCGCCAACATATATATCATCAGAGGTAAGCGTTCTTGGATCCTCAACATTTACACCGTACCGGCCTTCGCCATTCTGAGAGCTGTCCGGATCATCTAAAAAAACATTGGCAAAGAAAATCAGCTGTTTTTCCGACAGGTTCAGCGTTTTCCACGCATCCGGTTCATTGTTCAGCACCCTGCTTAATATGCTCGTTTCCGCTGCCGCTATCGAGGCAAACCCCCAGCAGGTGCTAAACGGATATTGCGAGCGCACCAGCGTAACATAGCATCTGTCACCGACTCCATCCCCATCCGTATCCACATTCCTAAGGTCAAAAGAAGCGGGCAGGCCGCTTTTGTCCTCCAGTACCTGCTGCTTTTCATCCTCACTGATATAATCCGTTGGATTGTCCAGAACATCAAAGGCCTGATCCGTGTCTGCATCTTCTGCATAACTGAACGTGCCAAGGCATCCCAGGCATAAGACTGCGATTATTAGGGAGGCGATTATTTTTCGAAGTTTTTTATATTTCATCAGATACTCCTGTATAGATACGGAGGATTTCCTTCTCTGGGCTATATTATACATGATGACGTATAAATTGCTATTTTACTGTGATATAATTTATTTAAACAAATCGGATTTTGGAGGATTTAAAAATGAAAAAATGGATGACGCTCTTGCTGTGCGCGATTCTGCTGATAAGTCTGGCAGGCTGCGGAGGTAACTCCAATAAGGAAGAACCCGCAAAGGAAGAGATAAAAGAAACAGAGGCCGTTACGGAACTTGATAATACCGAAATTCCGGAAATGGATGACAGTATGGTCGAAAGAACGGTAGGAGAAGCCTTCCGGTTCCTGGTACCGAAAGACTGGAAGGAACAGTCGGACGGTTCTTATGAGATCGAAACTGACAGAGGCCCGATGTATATCTATTTCTTCCGTTTTCCTGTCAACGGAGACGGATATGCTCTGCCTAACGGCTTTAGTCTTGACAGTAACGATTTCGGTAACATGCTTACGGATTATCTAAATCAGATGCAGCTGCTGGCAGAAGGATCTCTGGAACTGTACAATACCGGTGATAAGGCTTATGAGACTGAAAAGGGTCTGCGCTACCGCAGTATCTCCTGCAATTGCCTTGACAGTAATGGTTCCAAGAACGACTACATGTTATTCTATCTTTATGAGTGGACCGATGAGGCATACTTCTGTATTACCTTCGATTGGGCTTACAGTATATCTTCCGTCAGAGACTGCATAAACACCATCAACGAGACAATCGAACGTATTGACTGACAGGTAAACACGCTTCTGTCCATTCGCTGCTGAATAAGAACACTAAAAAATACAAATGATCATCCCTAACAAGAGCCCGGTGAGATAATTGGGCTCTTGTTGTATAATTGGATTGAGTTCAACAAACGGAGTTTGAGATCTATACGGATAAGGCTGGCGAGACAAGGTTCAGACTTAAAGCAAAGAATGGCCAGATCATACCTAACGGAGAAAGATATAAAACCAAGAAAGCCTGCCTGAATGGGGTGGAGAGCATCCGTAAAAATGCCCCAAAAATACTATAAAATCAAGGGGGAAGCAGCACAAGACAGGGGCAAATACACGAATTTAGTGCACTAAAATTTAAGGGATCAATTAATACTGTTTCTTCACCGAATAAACCTGAGCAGGAAATCTGTGGCGCCTATGATCGTAAATCCGTTTTCGTCAAGTGTTTCGCCTATCGGCTTATTTATGACAATGATTTTGCGAACCTGATCGTTTAACATGAAATAAGGTCTTATTTCTCTTATCCTAGTTTTTGAGTCGCTGATATCTGCAGATACCTGAATATAATACTGACGAGTACCCTTTCGGGCAAAGAAATCAACCTCATTTGTTTTCCTAACGGATTTTCCGTCTTTGTTCTTTTCAATCGTATCAAATGTTCCTACATTAACAGAATAGTCCTGATAAACCAGTTCGTTAAATACAATGTTTTCAAGCATTTGTCCCTCATCCGGAAAAGCAAAGTTCAGGCGGGCATTCCTGAGTCCTGTGTCGAGGAAATAATATTTTCTGAGCGCTCCTATTTCAGATCGCCCCTTAAGATCATAGCGGCGTGCTTCCCGAAGCAGGAATGCATCTTTAAAATAATCAATATATTTTTCAACGGTTTGCTTGTCGATTTTCTCTTGTTTGACGCTCCGAAAAGTGTTGGCTATTTTTTCAGCATTCAACAGTTCTCCTGTTGCTGTACTGATGATATTACACAGCTCGTCCAAAGAACTGCTCTTTCGCAGGCGATTCCGTTCAACAATATCCCTAAAATAAGTTGTTTCAAATAGGTCTATTAAGTATTCCTTTTTTTCTGACTCTTTTTTTAGCACAGCCAGCGGCATGCCTCCATACTGCATGAATTCATACAGCGCCTCAAACGCTGATCCGCCTTTATAATCAAAAAATTCCTGGAACGAGAGCGGTGCAAGATGTATTTGTACCGCTTTATCTCTAAATTCAGTAACAATGTCGGATGACAGCATTTTTGAATTGGAGCCTGTAACATACAGGTCAATGTTTTTTTCTCGCGATAATCCCAGGATTACATCAACAAAAGAAATGATTTCTGTTTCACCGGTTTTGGCCAGCACATGTTTTCCTTCTGTCAAAGCAGGGTTAATGATGGTATAAACCATTTGGATCTCGTCCAGAAACACATAACATTTCTTTTTTCTGCTGCAATATTCGCGCACATAATTCCCAAGATTAACCGGATCCCGATACAGACTGTTTTTGTCATCATCAAGTTCAAGAAGCAAAATATTTTCGTCTGGCACACCCTGTTCAATCAAGTATTGTTTAAAGATTTCCTTTAGTAGGTAAGATTTACCGCAACGCCTTATTCCGGTGATTACTTTCGGAAATCCATTGTCCATGTATGATACCAATTGATTTAGATATTTATCTCTGTTAATCATGGGTTCTCCTTTTTTGTAGAATTCTACGCTTTTGACAATTTAATTCTAATGATTCATTTTGATGCAGTCAATATAAAAAAATGTAGAATTCTACATTTTTTTATATTTCTGTCCCGGTATACACTCCAACTATATCTCCCCCCCCCAGGTCATACAACTCTGGAGATGACGAACCGCTATATGGGAAAACCGATTATGGAGTCCTGAAGTTAATTGATTGTACTGTTTTGCAGGACTCCTATATCCGGTTACAATATAAAGTCATAAGATGAACGCATTCAAAACTCGCTAATTTCAGATTGTCAAAATTGGAATTCTCAACGGGACTATTAACAAATAAACTTACGTTGAGAATTCTTCTTGTATACTCGAAAAAAGCGTTAAATATCGGTGGGAACGTAGGGATTTTTGTACTGATAAGCTAAAAGTAGACACCACCACATTTTTATGCACACATTGTTGTATACTGGAAACAGGCGAGACTTTTTCATATACACACTGTGCGGAAAAACAAACAGGAGGTGTCTATGCACTACACAAAAGAAGAAC
>JAZNHY010000188.1:0-11670 GCA_045577235.1 Lachnospiraceae bacterium | reverse complement strand
AAACGATATCGAATGGGTAGTGAACGAATGCAGACATAAGGGGGAATGCAAAGGGACCTGCCCGCGTTGTGAAAGCGAAGTAAGAAAACTGGAGCAGGAACTGGAAAAACGCAAAAAAGTGGGAAAGACCATCGCGCTGGTGGGTATTTCTGCCGCCTGCCTTGCGGGACTGATCGCCTGTCGTCCGGATTATTATTCTCATTCAGACCCGGGAACCCCGGGGGCCATTGAGATCCCTGGAGGCGGAGGAGAAATCTGCGGCGGTATAGAGGTCCTGGACGGAGACATTGCAGAACCTATTCCGGATGATCCGGAAGAGGGAGAACTACCGGATTATGAACTGTCCGGTTATGTGGGAGGCTGAGCATGAACGGGCACGTCTTTCACGCGATCGGTATCGAGCGTCTGCGCGTGATCAATGACGGGGAGGGCATCACCACCCTGGCAGCAGGGTACGCATGTCCTCTCCGCTGTCAGTACTGCCTGAATCCGCAGTGTTTTGAGATGCCAAAACCGGTAAAGAGTTATTCCCTGGAGGAGATGCTCCAGGAGGTCTCCATTGATGACCTTTATTTTCAGGCAACGGGAGGCGGCGTGGTCTTTGGCGGCGGAGAGCCTCTCCTGCAGGCGGATTTTATCCATGCTTTCCGGCAGCAGGCGCCAAAAGAGTGGAAGATCTATCTGGAATCATCTTTGGCCGTGAAAGAGGAAGAACTCTTAAAAGTGATCAATGATATCGATTTCTTTTTGATCGATATCAAAGATATGAATGAAGAAATCTATGAAAAATATACCGGCAGGAAACCGGATCTTATGCTGCGTAATCTGAAGCTTTTAGAAGAGTGCAGCCTGCAAAAGAAGGTTACCATCCGCCTTCCATTGATTGATGGTTTTAATACAGAAGAGGACAGAGTAAAAAGCGAAGTAGCTCTTAGAAAGATGGGTTTTGCTTCATTTGACCGCTTTTCCTATGTTGTGAAAAGAGCATTGGAAAAACGTCAGAAATTGGTGCTTGACTGAGATACTTTCCTATGCTACCATGGTAGCACGCTAAAGTATTCGAAGGAGAAAACCATGGAAATCAATGAATCTGTCCTGCAAAGGAATGAACGCTATGTCTACGCTCTGCGGGAGCTTTATTTTCGTTACGGATTTACGCCGTACCGCATGAGCAAGTTTGAAGAATACGATCTTTACGCGAGGAACAAAGACTTCCTCGTTTCTGATAATGTTATCACATTTACGGACACCGATGGCAAATTAATGGCCTTAAAACCGGACGTCACGCTTTCTATTATTAAGAACAGCAAAGACGAGCCAGATGTGATCCGCAAGGTCTCTTATAATGAAAATGTTTACCGTGTTTCCAAAGGAAGTAATTCTTTCCGCGAGATCATGCAGGCTGGTGTGGAATGCTTTGGCGCTGTGGATGATGCCGCCGTCTGCGAAGTAGTCAAGCTGGCAGCAGAAAGCCTGAAAACATTCTCCAAAGATTTTGTCCTGGCCGTTTCTGACCTGGATATCCTGCATACTTTTATTACAGACCTGACACCGGATAAAGAAAAACAGGAAGAGCTTTATAAGGTCGTTTCGGAGAAGAATCCGGGCGGCATCCGAGCAATGGGGCTGGATGCGGATAAGACAAATGCATTGATCGACCTGATCCTTTTAAGTGGCCCGGTCAAACAGATCCTGCCTGCTTTAACAGACTTTCTGAAAGATAAAGGGGGCAAATTCCTGACCATTCTGCAGGAGCTTTGTGAAAATGAGCTTGCAGAGAATATCGTTGTAGATTTCTCCGTGACCGATGACATCAATTACTATAACGGTATTGTATTTAAGGGCTTTATCCGTGATATTCCGGTTGCGGTATTGTCCGGCGGACAGTATGATAATCTAATGAAAAAGATGTACCGCAGTTCCCGAGCTATAGGGTTTGCGGTCTATACAGATGAGCTGGATTACCTGCAGGAAGAAGCGGGCGATGCAGCGGGAGAAGAGCAGGCCTTTTTGAATGTGGCGCTCCCTAAAGGACGCCTGGGCGAGAAGGTCTATGAGACTTTTGCGAAAGCCGGTTATGAATGTCCGGATATCCTGGAGGAAAACCGGAAGCTGATCTTTGAAAATCCGGAAAAGAAAGTCCGTTACTTCTGGGTCAAACCATCTGATGTTGCCATCTATGTAGAGCGTGGCGCTGCGGACGTTGGTGTTGCAGGCAAAGACATCCTGATGGAATATGGACCGGATGTGAATGAACTGCTGGATCTTAAGACCGGTATCTGCCGTGTGGCAGTGGCTGCACAGAAGGGCTATCAGGAAGATCCGGAACGGACGCTCAGAGTTGCAACCAAGTTTACAAACATCGCCCGGGATTATTATCAGTCCAAAGGCCGTGACATCGATATCATCCACCTGAACGGATCTATCGAGCTGGCGCCTATCCTGGGGCTGTCAGATATCATCGTGGATATTGTGGAAACAGGAACCACGCTGCGGGAAAACAATCTGGAAGTGGTAGAGGAAATCGCACCAATCTCTGCACGGCTGATCGCCAACAAGGCTTCCGGCAAATTTAAGAGTGCTGCCATAGGACAGCTGGTCAGAAACATCGCAGATATTATTGCTGAATAAATAAAGGGGATCGCATGATCAAGATACTGAAATTCGGAGAAGTTAAGAACGAGGAGATTTTTGCACGGACCATCCCGACGGATTCTGTGGAGGATGCTGTAAGCAATATCATTGCCACAGTCCGCAAAGATGGCGATGCGGCACTGCTTGCTTACACGAAGCAGTTTGACCACGCTGAGCTTACTTCCTTACAGGTAACGGAAGAGGAAATGGAAGAGGCCGTTTCTCTTGTAGAGCCTCGCTTCCTGGAAGTGCTGGAAAAAGCGGCAGCCAATATCCGGAAATATCATGAGCAGCAAAAACGGGACGGCTTCCGTTTAGAAGAAAGCAACGGAGTGGTGATGGGGCAGAGAGTCCTTCCGGTCGACCGGGCAGGCCTTTATGTACCGGGCGGCACTGCGGCTTATCCATCTACCGTTTTGATGGACTCCATTCCGGCAAAGATTGCCGGCGTACCGGAAGTGGTCATGGTTACGCCTCCGGGAAAAGATGGAAAGATCAACCCGGCAATCCTGGCAGCGGCCAAGGTGGCCGGAATCGATAAGATTTTTAAAGTGGGAGGCGCGCAGGCTATCGCTGCACTGGCATATGGAACGGAAAGTATTCCAAAGGTCGACAAGATCGTAGGCCCGGGCAATGCATTTGTAGCAGAAGCCAAGAAGCAGGTTTACGGCATTGTATCCATTGATATGATCGCCGGCCCAAGTGAGATATTGATCGTTTCCGACGGAAAGATGAATCCGGCATATACAGCAGCCGATCTGCTGTCACAGGCGGAGCATGATAAAATGGCCAGCGCTGTTCTGGTGACGGACTCCATGGAGTTCGCACTGCAGGTGCAGGAAGAATTAGAAAAGCAGATCCCGCAGCTTCTCCGCAGCGAGATAGCCAGAGCATCCATTGAAAACAATGGCAAGATCATCGTAGCGGAAGATCTTTGGAAAGCTATTGAGATTGCCAATGAGATCGCACCGGAACATCTGGAACTGTGTGTAGATGAGCCGTTCAAGTATCTGGAGGCTGTCCGCCATGCCGGTTCTGTCTTTATGGGACGGAACTGTCCGGAAGCTTTGGGTGATTATCTGGCAGGTCCAAACCATACCCTGCCAACCAGTGGTACGGCCAGGTTCTCCAGCCCGCTTTCGGTGGATGACTTTGTGAAAAAGATGCAGTATACCTACTATACAGAAGACGCACTGCGTGATGTTGCCCAAGATGTCGCTTACTTTGCAGAGACAGAGGGACTGACGGGACACGCAAAAAGTGCAAGGATCCGTACGGAGGAAACAAAATGAGCCGGTTTTTCAGCAGCCGCTTGTCTGCGCTCACTCCTTATACACCGGGAGAGCAGCCGCAGGAGCGGAAGTATAACAAATTAAATACGAATGAATCCCCGTTCCCGCCATCTCCGCTGGCGCAGCGTCTGGCACGGCAGGAAGCGGGCTCTTTGCAGCTGTATTCCGATCCGGAAGTTAAAAAACTGGTAGAGATCGGCGCAGAAGCTTTTAACGTTGCAGAAAATGAGATTTTGTTTACAAACAGTTCAGATGAAGCATTAAACTTTGCTTTTATCGCTTTTTGTGATGAGACACATCCGGCAGCCTTCCCGGACATCACTTATGGGTTTTATCCTGTCTTTGCACAGGTGAATCATATTGCATACGAAGAAATTCCTGTGAGGGAAGATCTTTCCATTAACGTAGATGACTATATCGGCATCGGAAAGACCATCTTTCTGGCAAACCCGAATGCGCCTACAGGAATTGCGCTGCCGCGGGCAAAGGTGGAGCGCATCATCCAGAGCAACCCGAGAAACATAGTGGTGGTGGATGAAGCGTATGTGGATTTCGGTGCAGAGAGCTGCCGCGAGCTGATCCGTAAATATGATAATCTTCTAGTCACACAGACCTTTTCCAAATCCCGCTCCATGGCTGGGGCACGACTTGGATTTGTCTTTGGATGCGCAGATCTGATCGCAGATCTGAAGACCATTAAATATTCAACGAATCCGTACAATGTCAACCGGATGACCATGAATGCCGGCATTGGCGCCTTGGCGGATGATGCGTATTTCCGCAAGAACTGCCAGACGATCATCGAGACCCGCGCCTTTACACAGAAGGCATTAACGGACCTTGGATTTACCATGACCGATTCGCTTGCAAACTTCCTGTTTGTAAAGAATGAGAAGATTGGCGGTAAGGAGTTGTATCTGACATTGAAAGAAAGAGGGATCCTGATCCGTCACTTTGAGACTGACCGGCTGAAAGACTACAACCGGATCACGATAGGAAGCATGGAACAGATGGAAGAACTGATAGAAGCACTGAAGGAGATCCTGCAATGAGGAACGCTTTGATCAATCGAAAAACAGCCGAGACAGATATCACCCTTTCGCTGGAACTGGACGGCACAGGAAAAAGCAGCATCGATACCGGATGTGGATTTATGGATCATATGCTGACTTTGTTTGCTTCCCATGGAAGGTTTGACCTGAACGTTTCCTGCAAGGGTGATACTTATGTGGATTATCATCATTCCGTAGAGGACATAGGCATTGCACTTGGGATGGCTTTTAAGGAAGCACTGGGCGATAAGAAGGGGATTCACCGCTACGGTGATATCGTTCTTCCGATGGACGAGAGCCTGATCTTAACAGCAGTGGATTTTTCCGGCCGCTCCTTTCTGGGATATGATATGGAGCCGCTGACGGAGAAAGTTGGTGACTTTGATACGGAGCTGGCGGAAGAGTTCTGGATGGGGTTTGTCCGTCAGGCAGAATGCGCCGTACATATCCGCAGACTATCCGGAAAGAATACGCATCACATTCTGGAAGGATCCTTTAAGTCCATGGGCCGCTCGTTGCGGATGGCCGTGGCCATTGATCCGGAATTCAAAGATGAGATTCCATCTACCAAAGGAGTTTTATAGAAGATACAAATGATAGCGATTGTTGATTACGGAGTCGGAAATTTATTCTCTTTAAAAAGTTCATTTGCTGCCATCGGCGAGGATGCCTTTGTGACATCCTCCGCCCAGGAGATCAGGGATGCAGATAAGATCCTGCTTCCTGGTGTTGGTGCGTTTGAAGATGCTGCCAATAAGCTCAGGCAGAGCGGATTAGCTGAGGTAGTCTGTAAAGAAGTTGAAAGTGGAAAGCTGCTGCTGGGTATCTGTCTGGGCATGCAGTTATTATTTGAAAAGAGTCTGGAATATGGAGAACATGAAGGACTGGGTCTGCTGAAGGGCGTGGTCCGTCCAATTTCAGAGGTGGTTCCGGCTGATTATAAGATTCCGCACATGGGATGGAACGCCCTGCATTTCTGCGGAGAAAAACATCCGCTGTTTCAGCGGATCAAAGAAGAAGACTGCGTATACTTTGTGCATTCCTATCATGCAGCGGGCTGCGAAGAAAGTATGATCGCGTATGCAGAATACGGCGGAAGCATCACCGCGGCGGCAGCTAAAGGGAATGTAATGGGATGCCAATTCCATCCGGAAAAAAGTGCGGATGTCGGACTGAATATCCTGAAAGCTTTTTGTGAAATGAAAGAGGAAGAAGTATGCTGATCTTTCCGGCAATCGATCTTCTGGAGGGACAGGCCGTGCGCCTGCTGAAGGGAGACTATACACAGAAAACCGTATACAGTGATGACCCGGTGCAGGTGGCAAAAGATTTTAAAGCACAGGGTGCATCCTGTATTCATATTGTTGATCTGGAAGGTGCCAAAGATGGCACTACACCAAACCTGCCGATCGTCTGCGCGATCAAAGAACAGACGAATCTTTTCTGTGAGATCGGCGGCGGGATCCGCAGTATGGATGTGATCAGACGGTATATGGATGCAGGCATCGACCGCGTGATCCTGGGGACGGCAGCTGTTGCAGATAAAGAACTGCTGCAGCAGGCCGTGACAGAGTATGGCGAAAAGATTGCAGTCGGTGTGGATATCAAAGATGGGAAAGTGGCCGTGAAAGGCTGGCTTGTAGACTCTGGTCTGGATGCATTTGATTTCTGCAGAGAAATGGTAGCGATTGGTATTAAAACACTGATCTGTACTGATATCTCCAAAGACGGTGCTATGCAGGGAACCAACCGCGAACTTTACAGGGAACTGGCAAAAGAATTTTCCGTGCAGATCACCGCTTCCGGCGGGGTCTCTACGATAGATGATGTGAAAGCACTTAGGGCAATGGATCTTTATGGAGCCATTATCGGAAAAGCATATTATATCAAGGCCATTGATCTGGCCAAAGCAATTGAGGTGGCAAGGTGATAACAAAAAGGATCATCCCGTGCCTGGATGTGCGGGACGGCAGAGTGGTAAAGGGTACCAATTTTGAGGGGCTGAAAGAGGTTGACTCTCCGATCAGTCTTGCCCGTTATTACAGTGACAACGGTGCGGATGAACTGGTTTTTTACGACATCACTGCATCTGCAGAAGGCAGAAAACTGTTTACGGATATCCTGGTTGAGACCGCTTCGCACGTGTTTATTCCACTCACCGTTGGCGGAGGTATTTCTTCCACGGCGGATTTTGAACGTGTGTTAAACTGCGGCGCCGATAAGGTCAGTGTTAATTCCGGAGCCATCAGAAATCCGGATCTGGTAACGGAAGCTGCCAAGTTGTACGGCGACCAGTGTGTAGTCTTATCCGTGGATATCAAACGTGTGGACGGTGTCTTCCGTGTCTTTGCTAAAGGAGGCAGAGAAAACACCGGAATGGAAGCTATAGAATGGATCAAGCGGTGTGTCGGCAACGGTGCCGGAGAAGTGGTGGTCAACTCCATCGATACGGACGGTGTGAAAAAAGGTTTTGATCTGGAAATGCTGCGGGCTGTCACGGAGGCCGTTTCTGTTCCAGTCATTGCATCCGGCGGAGCCGGCTGTATAGAAGATTTTATTACGTTGTTCCAGACCCTGCCAAAGGTTGATGCCGGGCTGGCTGCATCCATCTTCCACTTTGGGGAAGTGCAGATCTGCGATCTGAAACGCGCGATGTGGGAGAAGGGCATTCCGACCAGACTCGGTATGAAAGAAGAGGAGAAATGATGATCAATATTGATGAACTGAAATTTGATGAAAACGGCCTGATCCCGGCTGTCGTAGTGGATGCAGTTTCCAAAGATGTGCTGATGATGGCTTACATGAATAAGGAGAGCCTTCAGATCTCCATGGAGAAAGAACTGACCTGTTTCTGGAGCCGTTCCCGTCAGGAGCTTTGGCTGAAGGGTGAGACCAGCGGCAACTATCAGCATATCGTCTCCATTACCGCAGACTGCGATAAAGACACGCTCCTGGTTTTTGTAGAACCAGACGGACCTGCCTGCCACCTTGGCACAAAGACCTGCTTTGAAAATCCGGTCTTTGAAAGTGAAGAGCGAAAGCTGTTCACCTATGAAGGGTTATTCTCACTGATCGAAGGCAGAAAGACAGAAAAGAAGGAGGGTTCGTATACCACCTATCTGTTTGAGAAAGGTCTGGATAAGATCTTAAAGAAGGTCGGCGAGGAGAGCACGGAAGTGATCATCGCCGCCAAAGCAGAAGATAAAAAAGAGACCATCTATGAGATTGCGGACCTGGCTTATCATGTGATGGTCCTGATGATCGAGGCGGGCATCAGCCTGGAGGATATCCATAAAGAATTGGCCAGCCGTCATGTGATTGATAAAAAAGTAAAACAGGAAAAGATGACTTCATGATCAAACAGGATTTCCACGTACACACAACTTATAGCGACGGGAACAATTCACCGGAGGAGATGATCCTTGCAGCAATTGATAAGGGGATGGCAAAGATTGGCATCTCCGATCATTCTTATACCTGGTTTGACGAGACCTACTGTGTTCCGAAGGATAAAATTGCAGATTATAAAAAGGAAATTGCTGCGCTGAAAGAAAAATACAAGGATCAGATCAAGGTGCTCTGCGGTGTGGAGCAGGATTATTATTCTGAAGAGCCAACCGGTGATTATGATTATGTGATTGGTTCTGTGCATTATCTGAAAGTGGATGATGGATTTGTTTATGTGGACGAGAGCCCGGAGCTGTTCCAGAAGGCCATTGATGAATCTTTCGGCGGTGATGTCTATGCTTTTGCGGAGGCCTACTTTGCAACGGTTGCGGATGTGGTCAATAAGACAGGCGCAGACATCATAGGCCATTTTGATCTTTTCTCGAAATTCAATGAAAATGTGAAGGAGGGCAGAGCGAATCTGTTTTTTGATCCGTCTCATCCTCGTTATGTGACTGCATGGAAAAAGGCAGTTGATGCTTTGCTGCCTTTTGATAAATACTTTGAAATAAATACAGGGGGCATGGCTTCCGGCCGTAAGACCAATCCATACCCCTCTGTAGAGATTCAAAACTATATTCGTTTACATGGCGGAAAGCTTCTGCTTTCCAGTGACTCTCACAAAGCGGAAAACTTATGCTTCCGGTTTGAAGAAATCTGACACGTCATCCACCACATCCTCTGTGGCTTCTTTTACAACTTCTGCAGGAACAGATTCCTGCTGTCTTATCTCACGCATTTCATCGGAGAAAACAGTTGGCTGCGGGATTGGCGGTTCCTGTAATTCCAGTGTCCGCTCTTCGTTTGTCATAAATGGCGGCTTAGGCATAACAGTCTCTTCCTGAAGCACTTCTTCTGCCTCGGCAGGTGCTTCGGCAGCTGGTGCAGGAGCTTGGGCTGCAACTGCATCCTCTTCTTCCGGAACATCGTCAAACTGTGATTCCTCCGGAACCGGGTCCACCTGATAATCCGGATCGATCAGACCGTCACGCTTTAAGGCAAGAGTCATTGCATCCATATCGACAGACAAATCAAATTTATCGTTGTCAAACAGGTTGGTATACTGTCTGTCCAGTGCCTTCTGTACATCTGCCAGATATTTGATGACGCGGTCGCCGGCACCTTCCTGATCCACACCGCTTTGCTCGATCCGTTGGAATTTTTCCAGAACGGCACGCAGGGTAGGCAGGTAATAGTTGGTGAACTGCCGGGCAGATTTGATCGTCTCCGGCTTTTCTTTCAGAGCGACCAGGATCTTTTCTGCCGTCGCGCCGACATTTGCCATCGACTTTTTGATCTCCGGATTGCGGATCCGGGAATTTACCATTCGAATAGCAACCAGGTCTGAACGGCCTTTATTGATCACCGATGCCTGCTCCGGTGTCAGCCCGGATTTGTTGACAGTCTTAGCTGCAGCCTGCTGACTTTTCTCGGCCATTTTTTTAGTGCCTTTCCGTGCTGCGACAATGATCACAACGATCAAGGCAACAAAGAGCGCTATAATAAACAGCCCGATCCCTAACAGGAGCTTAAAGAGTCCCGGCAGGGCATGGTGGACAAAGAACAGCAATGCGATCGCTGCCACAATGACGATCAATCCAAAGAGGACACCTCCGCCGCTTCTTTTTCTGCTCATAATTTTACCCTTCTATTAGTTCTCCAATGAGGAGTTACGGATATCCAGAAGTTTCTGTTTGAGCTGTGCTTCGATCAGGCCAAGTTCATTTTCTGCAGCCAGTCTCTTAGCGCGGCCTTCTTCCTGAATCTTCACGACTTCATCCAGAGATTCGATCAGCTGGTTGTTTGCATAAACAACAGTCTCGATCTCCACAATACCTTTCTCGCTTTCCTGTGCGATCTCCACGGTACCCTGGTGGATCTTTTCTGCGTTCTCTGCGATCAGCTTGTTCGTAAACTCGTTGACTTCCTGCTGAGCCTGCATAGCTTCGTCCGCATGTGCCATCGTCAGTGCCAGAACCATCTGATTCTTCCACAGTGGAATGGTGTTGTTGACAGTTGACTGGATCTTCTCCGTCATCAGAGTGTCATTGTTCTGGATCATACGGATCTGCGGAGCCATCTGCATGCTGACGGTTCTGGTCAGCTCCAGGTCATACAGCTTTTTCTCAAAGCGGTCACAGAGTGCTGCAAAATCGTTAGCAGTCTGTGCGTCTTCTGCCAGTCCGGATTCTTTTGCTTTCTCCTGCAGTTCGACCAGTGAGGTTGCTCTTTCTTCTTCCAGTTTCTTCTTGCCGGCGATGATATACATGGTCAGCTCTTTGAAGTAGGTCAGGTTGGTTTCATACATTTTGTCCAGCATGACGATATCTGTTAAGAGCGTATTCTGGTGATCCTGCAGAGTGCCTGCGATACGGTCCACGTTCTTTTCGACCGTGTCATATTTTGCTTTTAATGTGGTCAGGGAATTGGCTTTTTTCTTGAACCATTTTGCCAGTCCGGTTGCTTTGCCGGCATCATCCACATCAAAGCCCTTCAATTCTGTAATCAGGCTGGAGATCTCTTTGCCGATCTCTCCCAGATCTTTGGTTTTTACACCTTCCAGTGCGTTATCGGAAAAGTCAGCGATCTTCTGCTGTGCGGCTGCACCGTACTGAAGAATGACATTGGAGTCACGCAGATTGATCTTGGTAGAGAAGTCTTCCACCATCTGTTTCTCCGCATCCGACAGGTTTGCATCGGAAAGATATGCCGGAGCCTCACTCGTCTGCAGTGCTGTCACATCCTCAATATTAGGGACGGAAACAGCCGACGGTGTAGCTACATCTAAGTCGAGTGTCGGAACCTTCGGGTCCAGTTCCAGTTTGATTTCGTCTGACATAAATACCTCCTTATTGGTAACAAATAACATTTTCTTACGTTATATTATACAATACTTGTCCGTTTTTTAAAGATGAAAAACGAAATAGTATTGCCCGATTATCTGCTATATAATAGATTCAAATTGTGTCAATTTGATGATGAATAATTGAGCTGATCTGAGAAAACGTTAAGCTGATTTGGTGCAAAACAGAAAGAGGTGACAACATGATACCGATCATTGATATGCATTGCGATACGATCTCCGGCATCCTGCGTGCAAAGAGCAATGGGGAAGAGGTGAGTCTGCGCGAAAATGAAATGAGCGTAGACCTGAAGAAGCTGAAAGAGGGCGGATACCTCTGCCAGAACTTCGCTCTTTTTACGCACCTGGACAGTGTATTGAAACGTGGAGAAAGTCCTCTGGC
>JAZNHY010000187.1:0-8408 GCA_045577235.1 Lachnospiraceae bacterium | reverse complement strand
CGATGATAATCAATCCTCGAAAGTGTGTCAATCTTTGGGTGCTGGCTTCTACTTTTTCGGATTATTCTTATTTCGCGTACCTTTTCCAATAAGAATAATAATTCTGGTAAATATTATTCTTATTCTTGATCAGGGTGCTCTTGGAGAATAAAATAGGCGTTTTTCCCACATTTAGAGGCGTTTTTATTATTCTTATTTTCAAAAATCTTCTCAGGGAGAATAATGCAGCCAACTTTATTCATCTGAGAATAAAAAAGCATTGCCAAAATTATTCTCCCTATGCATGAATCGCTCCAAGTTAACAAAAATGCAATGAATTCCTGCGAAGTTTACTTCATCCAAAAAAGAGATGCCACACAGCGCGGCATCTCTTTTCTAAATTAATTGGAAGAAAAATGAAAAAGGATTTATTTGTTACTTTTTATGCTTCCGGGACCTGCGGCAGGGAGGCGAAACCTTTCTCCAGCTCTTCATCCGTCGGGATGTAGTCTGTCATGTTGCCATCATTGAAGCTCTCGTAACCTTTCAGGTCGAAGTATCCTGTTCCGGTCAGACCAAAGAGGATCGTCTTCTCCTCACCGGTCTCTTTGCATTTCAGAGCCTCGTCAATGGTTGCTTTGATCGCATGTGCACTTTCCGGTGCCGGAAGGGTTCCTTCACTGCGGGCAAAGAGTTCTGCTGCCTCAAAGACGTCTGTCTGTTTTGCAGAAACAGCTCTCATATAGCCGTCATGATACAGTTGGGAAAGAATGCTGCTCATACCATGGAACCGCAGACCGCCTGCGTGGTTGGATGATGGAATAAATCCGCTGCCCAGCGTATACATTTTTGCCAACGGACAGATCATACCGGTATCACAGAAGTCGTATGCGAACTTGCCGCGAGTAAAGCTTGGGCAGGATGCCGGCTCAACAGCAACGATATCGTAGTCTGCTTCGCCACGGAGTTTCTCGCCCATAAACGGAGCGATCAGTCCACCCAGGTTGGAACCGCCGCCGGCGCAGCCGATGATGATGTCCGGTTTGATATCGTATTTATCCATTGCAGCTTTTGCCTCAAGGCCGATGATGCTCTGATGCAAAAGGACCTGATTCAGAACGCTTCCCAGAACGTAACGATAGCCTTCATTCTGCGTTGCTACTTCAACTGCTTCGGAGATTGCGCATCCCAGAGATCCGGTCGTTCCCGGGAATTCCTCCAGAATCTTGCGTCCAATATTAGTCGTATCTGATGGCGATGGTGTAACATCTGCACCATAGACACGCATTACTTCACGGCGGAATGGCTTCTGCTCATAACTGATCTTAACCATGTAGACCTTGCAGTCCAGTCCAAAGTAGACGCATGCCATGGAGAGTGCAGTACCCCATTGTCCTGCTCCGGTTTCTGTTGTGACGCCTTTCAGCCCCTGTTTCTTTGCGTAATATGCCTGTGCAATAGCGGAGTTCAGCTTATGGCTGCCGGAGGTGTTGTTTCCTTCAAACTTGTAATAGATCTTTGCCGGAGTTCCCAGTGCTTTCTCCAGGAAATATGCACGAACCAGCGGTGCCGGCCGATACATTTTGTAGAAACTGATGATCTCGTCAGGGATCGGGATAAACTTGGTGTCATTATCCAATTCCTGTTTGCAGAGCTCCTCGCAGAAGATTGGAGAAAGCTCTTCTAAGGTCAGCGGCTGGCCGGTGCCCGGATTCAGCAATGGTGCCGGTTTATTCTTCATGTCTGAGCGCAGGTTGTACCAGCTGGTAGGGATCTCACTTTCCTCAAGATAGATTTTGTAAGGAATTTCTTTACTCATGGTTCTTACCATCCTTTCTTTTGGTGTTGTGGGACTTGGGAATAAAAAAATCCTGTCCCACAGTAATTAACTACTGCTGGGACAGGAGAATGATCTTCACCTGCGGTGCCACCCAACTTGACGCTCAAAGCGCCCGCTCTGCGTATGCAATCACATACCGGATTTGTTTACGGAGTTCCTTCTCCGTCTCGCATACTCCAAAGTTTTCACTCTGTTTCCGCTCGCCCTCTGAAGTCCATTCAGTTTTTCATTTCCACCACGCTTCCACCATCCGCGGCTCTCTATCGGCAAAGAGGAAAAACCTACTCACTCTTCATCAACGGTTTAATTGTTACCAATTTTACTCGCATTATTGCGATTGTCAATTCTTTTTTTTATAAAAATATTTCACTCTTTTCTCTACCTGGCGTCGGCCAGTTCCTGCACCAGCCGTTCGGTTTTTGCCCATCCCAGGCAAGGATCCGTAATAGATTTTCCGTAGACGCCTCCGTCTGGTTTCTGGCAGCCATCTTCCAGATAAGATTCGATCATTAACCCTTTGATCAGGCTGTTGATCGTCTTTGAATACCTGGCGCTGTGCAGCACTTCTTTTGCAATGCGGATCTGCTCTTCATATTTTTTCCCGGAGTTGGAATGATTGCAGTCGATGATGATGCCCGGGTTTTTATAATCGTTCTTCTTGTAAAGCTCGCTGACCATCTGCAGATCTTCGTAGTGATAATTAGGCATATTCTGTCCATAGCGGTCGACCGCACCGCGCAGGATGGCATGGGTCAGCGGATTGCCTGTGCTCTGCACTTCCCGATCCGTAAAAATAAATGCATGGGATGACTGCGCTGCTTTAATAGAGTTCATCATAACCGCCAGATCGCCGCTGGTTGGATTCTTCATGCCGACAGGCACATTGATCCCGCTGGCGACCAGACGATGCTGCTGGTTTTCCACAGAACGGGCGCCGACGGCCACATAGCCCAGCACATCCCAGAGGAACCGGTAGTTTTCCGGGTACAACATCTCGTCCGCACAGGAAAAGCCCGTTTCCTGCAGTACTTTAATATGCAGCTTGCGGATGGCGATCACGCCTTTGAGCAGATTCGGACGCTGGTTCGGATCCGGCTGATGCAGCATCCCCTTGTATCCTTCTCCGGTCGTCCGCGGCTTATTGGTGTAGACCCTCGGAATGATCAGGATCTTCTCCTGCACTTTTTCCTGCAGCGGGCGAAGGCGGCTGATATAATCCAGCACCGCATCATCCCGATCCGCGGAACATGGTCCGATGATCAAAACCAGACGGTCATCTTCACCTGTAAAAACCTTACTGATCTCTTCATCGTTTTGCGCTTTCTGTTTTTTGTCCGCCGTTTTTAACGGATACATTTCCTGCACTTCTCTGGCGCTTGGCAGTTTTCTTTTATATGCAATATTCATCGGATCCTCCTGTCCTTAGTTACTCTTCCTTCTCTTGATCAGCTTATAATTCGCTCACGTTATGACTCGCTCGTAGAAAGCTCCATGCCGGCTTTCTGCATGACCGTAAAATAGTCCGGCCAGCTTTTCCTGACAGCTTCCGCGCCAAGGATGGTTCCACCGGTAATAGATGAAAGAATAGAAAGAGCCATGACGATCCGGTGATCGTTGTGTCCATCTAACGGCACTTCCGGTTTTTTCAGTCCGGAAGATGTAAGGATCATTTCATTTTCTGCAACGCGGCAGACGACGCCAAACTTGGCCAGTTCATCGGCCATCGCCTGCGCGCGGTCACTTTCTTTGATACGCAGTCTGCGAATGCCCGTAAATGCTCCGCCGCCTTTGGCTGCTGCCACCGCAAACAAAACAGGCCCCAGGTCCGGCGTATCGGACAGATCGATCATCTGATCCGGCAGCATCCGGAAAAAGGAAAGGCAGGCTTTATCACCCTGCAGGCTTCTCCTATTCAGCCCTTTGATCTGCAGATCAGATCCGACTTCGCGGAACCCATAAAGGAAGGCCCCGTTGGACCAGTCCCCTTCCACCTGATAATTCCCGGCCTGGTAATACTGATTACCAGGGATCAAAAACAAATCTGGTTCGACTTCTCTGATGGTGACGCCGAACTGTTTCATGACATCGATCGTGATATCGATGTACGGACGGCTTTCCACCGGAGGCAGGACCTTCAGCATGCTGGTCCCTTCTAACAATGGCAATGCCAGCAGCATACCTGTGACAAACTGGCTGCTGACATCTCCTCGCATTTTATAATTGCCTGCAGGCAGATTTCCTTTTATGCGGATCTTATCCGCTTCTTTTTCCAGGCAGATATCAGCCCCCATTGCAGCTGCGCTTGCAAAGATCTCTTCATAAATGCCGATGCCCCGTTCGATCAGCCGCTGCGTTCCGGTAAAAATACCCCCGCCGCACAGCACCAGAGCGGACGGGATCAAAAAACGCAGCGTGCTGCCGCTTTCCCTGCACGGAAAAACAGCATCCGGCGTTCTTTCCTGCAGTGCATGCAGACAGTCTTTGGTTGCAAGGATATCCTCGCTCTCCGAAAGACCGCTGATTACACTATCTCCTTCCGCCAGCTGTGCACACAACAGCATTCTGTGTCCATAGCTCTTGGAAGGAGGCGCTGTTACAAGTCCTTGTAGTTTTCCTGGTTGAATCGTGATGTTCATTTTGTTGACGAACCGGCGGCTGGCGCCGGACTTTTCATGCCAGATAATCCGTTCCGTATCTTCCTGCAAGAAGGTCGGCAACCGCAATCGCCGCAACGCAGTCGATCACCGGACAAGCCCTGCGGACAATGGCCGGATCGTGCCGTCCTTTCCCTTTATAGTTAATGTTTTCCTTTTTCAGAAAATCAATACTCTTCTGTTCTTTTGCAATGGATGCCGTCGGCTTAAACGCGCAGCGGAACAATACTGGCATGCCATTTGTAATGCCGCCGTTGATCCCGCCGTTGTGATTGCTTTCTGTATAAACCGTTCCGTCCTCTTTATACCGCAGAGCGTCGTTTCCAATGCTTCCTGTCATATCCGCCAAAGCAAATCCGCTTCCAAACTCTACGCCTTTCACTCCGCCGATGCTGAACAGAATATGAGAGAGCTCACTTTCCACGCTGTCAAACCACGGCTCTCCAACACCTGCCGGAAGACCGGTGATCATCGTTTCTGTGATGCCGCCCACGCTGTCATTCTGCTGGGATGCCTCACGGATCTTTTCTTTCATCTTCTCTCCTGCATCTTCATTCAAAACCGGGAAGGTCTTCTCTCTGAGTAAAAGGAAAATGTCCGCCAGTTCTGACTGGGACAAGCCATCCCGCAGGATCTCATCAAACGTGCGGTCCGGAATCTGTGCACAGCTGTAAATATGCGTGCCGATGTGAATACCTTTTGCTTCCAGCGCCGGGATCAGTATGCCGCCTGCTGCCACAAGCGCAGCTGTAAGCCGGCCGGAAAAATGACCGCCGCCACGATAGTCTTCATGACCGTGATATTTCTTATGCGCCGCGTAATCCGCATGGGATGGGCGCGCTTCTCCATATGTATAATCTTTGCTTCTGGTATCTTCATTCGGGATCAGAATGGTGAGCGGCGTACCGCAGGTCTTCCCCTGAAAAACACCGCTGACGATCTGGAACGGATCTTTTTCCACACGTGCCGTGTCCAGATCAGAAGACGGGCGTCGTTTGGCCAGAAACTCTTTGATGATCTCCTCATTGACTGCGATTCCCGGTGCCAGGCCGTCCAGGACAATGCCGATGGCCGGGCCATGGCTTTCCCCAAATAAAGTGACAGATATATGATTCCCAAATGTATTTTTCATAATAACGCTTCCATCTCTTCCGGTTGGATATTGCGGATCTCATACTGGCCGATCTGCGGAACATAGATCACCGACAGAGAATCCTTCTGCATTTTTTTATCATGTAAGATCAGCGGCATCAGCTGCTGTTTATCTTTGTCATAAGTGGTTGGAAGATCAAACTTCTTAAGCAGCGGAAGGAGTTCTTTTCGCACACTTTCCTTACACATCGGCAGCATTCCCAGTGCAACGCATTCTCCGTGAAGGAGTCTTCCATCTTCCAGGCTTTCAATGGCATGGCCGATCGTGTGGCCAAAGTTTAATATTTTCCGCAGTCCGTTTTCTTTCGGATCCTGCTCCACCACGTCCTTTTTGATCTGCAGTGCAGAAACAATGATCTCCTCCAGATCTGCCTCTATGTCTTTGCCGTCTCTGATCAATGCGAACAGGTTTGCGTTACTGGTCAGAGCCATTTTGATCACTTCCGCCATGCCGGCCGAAAACTGCCTTTTATCAAGCGTTTTCAAGGTATCCGGATCGATCAGGACTTTTTTCGGCTGATAAAAAGCGCCGACTATATTTTTAACGCCATCCAGATCAATGGCCGTCTTTCCGCCGATGGAAGAATCCACCTGGGAGAGAAGCGTGGTCGGGATGTTGTAAAAATCGATACCCCTCATATAGCAGGCTGCGGCAAATCCGGACAGATCACCCACAACACCTCCGCCGACAGCCACTACGCAGTCTTTCCGTGTAAAGGAAGCTTCCAGCATTTTAGAAAGCAGCATCCGAAAAGAATCAAAATTTTTGGTGCTCTCTCCTGCCGGCAGCGTGACAAGCATGCCTTCCTGGCACTGGGAAAGAATGGTTTTGGCATAGATGGCAGGAACGCCGTCATCGGTCACGACCAGAACTTTCCGGTCCAGATCCAACAGCTCTCCTGCTTTTTGCAGGACGCCGCGTTCTACCACAATATCGTAACTATCTTGTTCTAAGTTTAAAGGAAGTATCATATTTCACTATTCATTCAGGAACGTGCCTGCCAGTTTCAGTTTTCCGCAAACGGCTCTCAGCTCCTGCAGCATATTCTGCCCTTCTTCCCGGGAAATATTACCTTCTGCCTCTACATAGAAATAATATTTCCACTGCAGACCCTTCATCGGACGGCTGCGCAGATTCCGCATATTGAATCCATGCGAACCGATGATATCCAGAGTCAGCGCTAATGCGCCTGCCTCGTTCGGAACCGTGAACAGAAGAATAAATCCGCAGCTGTCATCTTTTGTATCTTCCGGCAGGACCTGCAGCGAACGGGAGAACACACCAAAACGGGATGCATTATTGCTGGTAGAATGAATCTTCCGTTCCAGGACTTTCAGTCCAAACAGATCAGCTGCTTCTTCGGAGGCGATTGCTGCAATCGTTGGATCGTTCCGTTCTTTAACATACTTTGCTGCCCTTGCGGTATTGGAGTAATCCAGCACCTCAAACCCGTGCTTTTTGATATATGTCTCGCACTGCGCAATTGCCTGCGGATGGCTGACGACGGTCTTAACTTTGTCTGCTGTCGCTCCAGGAACGCCAAGCAGATAATGCTCCACTTCCAGATTCATGACCCGGTTGACATACAGTCCGCCTGAAAACAGCAGATCCATTACTTCTCCGACCTCACCGGCATAACTGTTTTCCATCGGAAGCACGGCACAGTCGACCATTCCGTTTTCCGCTGCACGGTACGCCGGTTCAAAGTTAGTAAATGAGACCAGCTCTGCATCCGGGAACAACCGCTTGGATGCAATAAAGCCATAAGCCCCCGGAAGACCGCTGTAGCCGATCATCATACCGCTCATCAGACGCGCCTGATAAGAACGCGAGATCCGCATTACTTTTTTTTGAAAATCCGTATAATACGGTTTTAATTCCGATTCAGAAATAAGCGCGACATTCTTTTCCAGCACGGCTTGTTCCCGTGCTCTATCCAGGATCGGAAGCGTGTGCTCTTTCTTATAGGCAGCAATCTGCGCTGCCACTTTCATACGTTCTTCAAACAGCTGAGCCATGGATCGATCGATCCGGTTGATTTCTTCTCTGCATTGTTCAAGATTTTCCATTTACTGTTTCCTCCGGAAAATACTGATTAATAATGCACTATGGTAACACTGCACCTGCCTGAACCGCAAGCAGAAATTGCGGTTTTTATGGCCGCCAGTGACATCGCCCTTTGCCAAAAGCGCTGTTAACAACGGCATTTTTTAGTTGACATCAGCGCTTTAAAGCGCTACATTGTCGGGTAAGCATATTTTTATAAATCGGAGGGAAAAAAGATGATCGTCGCATTAAAACCGCAGACAACAGAAGAGAGAAAAGATCAGCTGATCGGCTGGTTAAAAGGAATGGGCGTTGATGTCCATGTTTCTGTTGGCGAGTATCAGACGATCTTAGGGCTTGTAGGTGATACAACACGTCTGGATATAGACCTGATCGGCAGCCTGGATATCGTTGATTCTGTCAACCGGATCACCGAGCCTTTTAAATGCTGCAACCGGAAATTCCACCCGGATGATACTGTTGTAGAAGTCGGCGATGCAAAAATCGGCGGCGGTCATTTTGGCATGATCGCAGGTCCGTGCTCCGTAGAGTCTGAAGATCAGATCGTAACGATCGCAAAGGCCGTAAAAGAAGCCGGCGCACAGCTCCTTAGGGGTGCGCGTTTAAACCGCGGACTTCCCCATATGATTTCCAGGGATTAAAGGCGGAAGGCCTTGAGCTTTTAAAGATTGCCCGTGCGGAAACTGGTCTGCCAATCGTCTCCGAAATTATGAGC